>JBAVUB010000353.1:0-10703 GCA_049696575.1 Acidobacteriaceae bacterium
AGCCAAAGGCGAACCCGAAACCGGAATGCTGCTGCAGTAAGCGGCAGCGTCTCCATAGGTTTTGTCATCCTTTGGAGCGGAGCGACGAAGGGTGCCCCGTGTAGTTTGTCATCCTGAGGAGCGGAGCGACGAAGGGTGCCCCGTGTAGTTTGTCATCCTGAGGAGCGGAGCGACGAAGGACCTTGTGTTTACTCGCCCGCCCGCGACATTCGGGTGCCCCATATCTGCCCGATGTTGGCAGATGTGGGAAACCATCAACCCCTCCCTTTGACTCTCTCCCCGCCGAGTACCGTGTCAGGGCACGACTTCCGTCGTGCCGTTGGGCCCAAATCTAAACTGGCTTTAGCCCCTGAGCACCATCTCTTGCCAAGCCCCCAACCTGGCAAGGCGAACCGCTACCAGCTACTCGCTACCGGCTACAGGCTACAGGCTGTTCCATCCCTTACCCTGAATCCGTGCCCCTCACCCCCCGCACCCGCGACCTCGCCGAGCTAGCCATCGGCTACAGCCTCATCCTCGCCACCCTCTGGACCCCCAACCCCACCCAGCGCATCCTCTACTGGACCGCCTTCGCCTTCATCGCCATCACCGCATTCCTCCGCCGCAAAGAAACCGCCCCCAACGGCCTCGGTTTCCGCGGCCTCCTGCCCTCACTCTGGATCGCCGCCCTCGCCATCGTCATTTTTCTCGCGGCCATCGCCCTCGCCCAACACCTCCACACCCTCCACCCGCTCTACGGCCCGCTGCCCGTCGTCGTCCACATCGCGGGATACGCCCTCTGGGCCCTCATGCAGCAATTCATCCTGCAGGTTTACGTCCTGCTCCGCCTCCTCCGTCTCGGCATGACGCGCAACTCCGCCATCGCCCTTGCCGCCGCACTCTTCGCCATCGCCCACATCCCCAATCCGGTTCTCGTCTCGCTCACCCTGGTTTGGGGCGCAATCTCCTGTCTGCTCTACCTGCGCTATCGCAACCTCTACGCGCTGGCTCTCGCCCACGGCATCCTCGGCATGTGCCTCGCCGTCACCGTCCCCAACCACATTAACCACCACATGCGCGTCGGCCTCGGCTACCTCGCGTATCACAGCCACAGCCATTTTCGAGACCCGTAGATTGCCCTGAAATAGGTGCATTTCCTGCGCCGACTCCTCGAAAATCCCCAAAACCCCCAAATGTGGAAAAATTGTCAAGCTTTCTGCGTACGGTACGAAAGTGTTGTCCCTCATTTCACACCGCTTCCACCACAATACCCTCAAAGAATTTTGGCGAGTTTTAGTGCTGCCCTTGGTATCCTGATAATAGGGGGCAAAGAAAAAATTCCCCTCAGCAGACCGCATCCGAAGCGCCTCGCCTTCCGCGAGGCTTTTCTGTTTTTAGAGAGGAGCAACCCGTGCGGTCATCCCCGGCCGCGTCGCAACTGACCCCGATTCAATCATCAAGCCCTTCACGAGCGCGGATGATGCAGTTCGCGAGCGCGAAGCAACTGACTTCTTTTCAATTACTTAATCGCAGAAGTGAACCAGAACCAGCCTGTTTTCACATACTTAACAAAAACGCAGGGGGTAGGGGTGGCCTTACCGACGCCGACAGGCTTCGGGCGGCAGGCTGCTGGCTGCAGGCTGCTGGCTGCTGTCGGTCTGAGCCCTTACACCGCAACCCTTCTTCGTACCGCGAAGAAAAACGGCAGAGACGCCACACCGGTTACGACGCAAAACACCACAGCCGCCAGGATCGAGACGTCATACAAAAACCCAATCGCCGCGCTGCCCAGGAACCAGAACACTCCATACGCCGCCGTGAACAATCCGTATGCCGAAGGACGACGCTCCACCGGAACCATCGTCGCCACCGCAGCCGGAATGATCGATTCGTGAACACCCATGCCGAGTCCCCACAGTGCCGCGCCGGTGAGCGCCAGCCGGAATCCACCCAAAAACACCAGCGGCGCCGAAGCGATCGAAACAAACGTCAACGGGATCAGCACCGTCACGCCGAACCGGTCGAACAGTTTGCCGAACAGCAGCGAGCCGGCGCCGCTGGTGGCCATCGCCACGGAATAAAAGATCGGAATCCAGATCGCCGACGCGACGCCGTGCTTCTGGAGATGAAAGGCTATGAGTTGATAATCCGCAAACCCGGCAGCCACCAGCGCCGCGCCCACGAGATAAATCCAGAACGCGCGGCCCAATCCAGCCGCATGGATCGCCGGCGAATGCGGCTCCAGATCCTCAGGCCGTGGATACAGGAACTTCGTCACCACAATCAGGACCGCTGTGATGCAAGCCGGAATCAGCAGCGTCGCGAACGCAACTCGATACTCACCGCGACGAGCCAGAATCAGAGCCAGCACCAGCGGTCCGATCAGCGCACCGGCCTGATCCAGTCCCTCGTGCAGCCCAAACGCCCAGCCAATGCCCATTTCTTTCCCGGCATGCGACAGCATCACATCGCGCGGCGGATTGCGAATTGCCTTGCCCACCCGCTCGAGCACGATGAGGCAACTGGCGATCTGCCAGTTCCCAGCCAGCGCCAGCGCCGGCACGGCCGCCATTTGCACGAAGTAGCCGAAGATCGTCATCGGCCAGAACTGACGCGTCCTCTCGCTGATCCGACCGGAGAAAAACCGCAGGCCATAGCCGAGCAGTTCGCCCAGTCCAGCCACGACGCCCACAATCGCGCCGCTCGCGCCCAGCGTGGCAAGGAACGAACCGTTGATGCTGCGGCCACCTTCATACACAAAATCGGCGAAGAAACTAACCACGCCGATCATCAGGACGAAGCGCAGCGCGGTCTTGCCGGCACGCGTCTTCGTCGATCCGCCAAAAAGCGCCATTCGTCCCTGAGTCCTTCTTGCTATTGGAGATGTACCACGCTAACCGGAGATGGTTCGCCCACTCGCGCCAAGCAATCCTGTAAAAGTCCCGTGAACAGCGGCAAAAAACAATCCGCCGGAGTAGCGCAAGGCGTACCTGGTTATGTAGTCTAATCCGCACTGCGAGGTCTCCCGCCTGGCGCTCCCCGGTTTTCCCCAATGTCGCGCTTGGTCTGGTCCTCGAAATCCGATGGAGGAATGACAAATGAAGCAATCCTTGAAGACCATGATGGTCGCGGCAGCCGTGTCTGGCCTGCTCAGCGGCGCGACAGTAATGCACGCGTCCGTTCTCAGCTCGTCCAGCACAACGCCCATCCTGAAGGCGGGCAAACTGTCGTTCAGCGGCACCACGCTGGACAAAGCCCCCAAACACTCCTGTAAAGGGAAAAACGACTGCAAAGGCCAGGGCGGCTGCAAGAGCAGCGACAACGGCTGCAAAGGGAAGAACAGCTGCAAAGGCAAGGGCGGCTGCGCTACCGACGGCTCCAAGATGCCTGACTAGTTTCACTCCAGCAGAAAGGGCCGCGCAAACTCGCGGCCCTTTCGCATTCCATCCCGATCTGAGGTCCTGAGGTGCCCGCAAACCGCTTCAACGGCTTTTCCGATTACGGCGTGGGCATCGGTCTGCGCATTCCGCACTACCAGCACATCCTTAGCCGCCATCCAGTCGTCGACTGGTTCGAGATCATCTCGGAAAACTACATGGTCGATGGCGGCCGTCCGCTCGAAGTGCTCGACCAGATCCTCGAGCAGTACAAAGTCGTCCAGCATGGCGTGTCGATGTATTTCGGCTCAGCCGATCCGCTCAGCCGCGAACATCTCAAACGGCTGAAGCAGCTCGCGCGCCGCACCAAAACTCCATGGCTCAGCGACCATCTTTGCTGGGGCTCGGTGGATGGCCGCTACACGCACGATCTGCTGCCCATGCCCTACACCTGGGAAGCGGTCGAGGTGACCGCGCAAAAAATCCGGCAGGTGCAGGACTTCACCGAAGTGCCGGTGGTCGTCGAGAACGTTTCCAGCTACGCCGAGTTTCACGCCTCCGAAATGACGGAGTGGGAGTTCCTCAACGAAGTCGTCGAGCGCGCCGACTGCGGCATTCTGCTCGACGTCAACAATATTTATGTCTCGTCGAAGAACCACAGCTTCGACCCATTCACGTACGTCAACTCGGTGCCCGCGCATCGCGTCGCGCAGATTCACATCGCCGGCCACAGCAAATTCGAGAAGTACCTCCTCGATACGCACGACCATCCCGTGCTGCCGGCGGTGTGGCGGCTCTACGCGCGCGCCATCGAGCGCTGCGGACCGACGGCCACGCTGCTGGAGTGGGACGACAACATTCCCACCTTCGAAGAAGTCCACGCCGAGGCGCTGAAGGCGAATAAATTCCTGAAAGCGGCTGCCGGGGCCGCGCCCAACGGAGCCACGGCCGCAGTCCAGGCTGCGGCAAAAACGCTGCTCGAACCCGCAGGGGCTGCTCGATGAGCGCGCCAGCCAGCCAGCTTCTCGATATCCAGCGCCGCATGGCTGCCGCGGTCATGCATCCGCTCACGCGCAGCGAAACCATGCCGCGCCGACGCCGCAATGGCGTCTCCAATTTGCGCGAAGCCGACGCCATCATTCGCCCCAACGACCGGCTCACGTCGTTCGAGCGCCTGGAGATTTACAACCGCCAATACTGGTTCCGCCTCTACACCTGCTTCGAGGAGGATTTTCCTGGATTGCAGGCCATTCTTGGCCGCGCTAAGTTTGACGCGCTCATGCGCGCCTATCTCACCGACTGCCCTTCAGAGTCCTTCTCGCTGCGCAACCTTGGATCGCGCCTTGAGGCATGGCTCGATCGGCACCCTGAGCATCTGGGACCGAAGCCTGCGCTGGCCCGTGACATGGTTCGCCTGGAGTGGGCCCACATCGAGGCCTTCGACTCCGAAGAACGCCCGCGCCTGAGCCCTGAAGCTCTGGCGGCGATTGACGAGAATTCCACGCTGCGCCTTCAGCCCTACCTGCGCTTGCTTGCGCTGTCGTATCCGGTCGACGATCTGCTGCTCCAGGTTCGCACCGAAGACGGAAGCAGCACATCCTCCGCGAACAACGCCAGCATCTCGCGCAAACGCCGCCACGTCCGCCACGTCGCAGCGCTGGCGCCGCGGCCGATCCATCTTGCCGTGCATCGCCTCGAAAACTCCGTCTGGTATAAACCGCTGTCGCCCGAGGAATTCGCTTTGCTCTCGTCGCTCATTGCCGGCAAATCTCTCGGCGTAGCCATTGACCTCGCACTTGCCACCAGTCCTCTCCCAGAAAACCAGCGTCCCGCATTTCTCCAGGAGGCCTTCGCCAACTGGGCTATGCTGGGGTGGTTCACCAGCTGACGCCGCGCCTGTCGCCGGAAAGAGAGGGAAAGAACCCGTGAGTACGCCTGCCGCGCCTGCGCCACTGAAATCCCAGGGGCTGATTCCTGGGCTCTATCGCCGCTTCCAGCTCGCCTCAGCCAGGCTGGAGTCGCCCTTCCTTTTGCTCGTCCGCGTGTATTGGGGATGGCAATTCGCCCAGTCAGGCTGGGGACGGCTGCATAACCTCGACCGCGCGACGGGTTTCTTTGCCAGCCTGGGCGTGCCGGCGCCTGGCTTCACGTGCATCGCCATCTCGCTGTTGGAATTCGTCGGCGGCATCCTGCTGATCGGCGGCCTGGCCACGCGGCTCTTTGGCCTTCTCCTGGCCGGCGACATGATCGTCGCCTACTTGCTTGCCGATCATGCCGCGCTCAAAGCCATCTTCAGCGATCCGGGCCAGTTCTATGGAGCTGACCCGTTCACGTTTCTGTTCGCGTCCCTCATCGCCCTTATCTTCGGAGCGGGGCGCTATTCGGTGGACTACTTAATCTGGCGCCGCCATGGCTGTTAGGCGGCGAAACCCCTTGCGCGGTGCTAACGTCTAATGGTTGGTCTATCCACACCGATGCGCATGAAGATTTCCACCCGTACTCGCCATTGCTTCCCTGCGGCCCTTGCCGCGTTGATTTTCTGCGCAACCCACGCACCAGCCCAGGCGACCACGCCGGCAGCGCCAACCCAAACCGTGCCCATTGCAGCCGCGCCAGCCGCAGCGATGCCCATTTCTATCCCCGTTACCGTGGTCGACAAAAAAGGCGATCCGGTGAAGAACTTCACCGCCGCCGACCTCACGCTGACCGACAACGGCCATATCCAGACCATCCAGTCCTTTTTGCCGGCCCAGCCTACGCCGGTGACCTTCGGCCTGCTTGCGCAAACCAGCGCCAACCTTCGCGTCGAGATTGGGGATGAGCGCCTGGCCAGCGTCCACTTCGTCGATCACACCTTGCCCGGAACCGACGACAAATTCTTTGTGATCCAGTTTGCCCGCGAGGTCGATCTGCTGGAAGATCCCACCGCGGCGGCGAATAAGCTCCACGACTCCATCACGCAGCTCGGATCGACGCAGTTCGGCAATCAGAACAGCGGCGGCGACAATAGTGATCAGGCCTCAGGCGACTCTCACGCCGGAGGTGGCGGCGGAACGCTTTATGATGCGATTTATCTTGCCTCTAACGAAATTCTGAAAAAGCAGCCCGGTCAGCACGTCTTGGTTCTCGTCACCGACGGCATCGATCACAACAGCAAAGAGACCATCAACGATGCCATTGAGGCCGCACAGGCTGCGCATGCCGCGATCTTCGCCATCTACTACAAGGGTGAAGAGGAACGCCCCAATAATCCCAATCAAAACAACGGACGCCATGGCGGAATGGGAGGCAACTATCCTAACGGCGGCGGTTATCCCAGCGGCGGTGGCTATCCAGGCGGCGGCGGCAGTGGCCGCCGTGGCGGACAAGCTCCGTCAGAGCAGCCGCAGGTGGACGGTAGACCGATCCTCGAACAGATGTGTAACGCAACCGGCGGTTATATGGTTGAAGGCAAGAGGGACAAGGCCGACGAATCTTTCGCGAAGCTCACCGCCCTGTTGAAGAATCAATACACGCTTTCCTGGACGCCCGATAAGGACGCCGCGGGTTCCGCGTCCCATCATCTGACCCTGACCTCAAAGAAGAACGAAGTGTGGGCTCTGGTCCAGCAGGACTACTCGACGGCCCGGTAGCAGCGCACTTTCGGCTCTGGGTGCCAGGCTTGCTCGCCTGTCTCGGGCCATCTTGGTAGGATTGACGCATGCGACGCGCGTTCGCAGCCGCGCTGGTGCTCATCTTCAGCCTTCCGCTGATCGCGCCCCTGCTCGCGTCGACGCCCGATGAGTCGCAGCTTCCCGCCTGCTGCCGCCGCAACGGCAAGCATCATTGCGCGATGAGCATGCAGATGGGAAATATTCCCTCGCGCTTCCGCGTCGTTTCTGAGAAGTGCCCGTACTCCCCTTTTGCACACTCGCCTCTTCTGCGGCCTCACCCGTACACCTCTGTAAGTGCTCCCGCTGCGTCGCGCCAGACCGCCGGTCCAGCGGCCATCGTCGGCGCCGCTGAAGCCGGCTATCGCATCTCCGCCGATCGCGCCCGCCACAAGCGCGGCCCTCCGCGGCTCCTTACACTGTAACCCCGCAAAGTGGAAGGACGCCGCGGCCTCGTGCCGCGCTGTCTCCCTTTTGCCACCATCACTGTTACATGAGCGAGCTTTCCTCAGGAGCCACTGATGCTGCGCAAGATCATGCTGTCCCTGCTGCCTCTGCTGGCAGCGCCCCTCGTTTATGCTGCTCTGCTTGGCCAGGTGCAGGGCATTGTCCACGATCCCACCCACCGTCCCATCGCCGGTGCGCTCATTGTCCTGCGCGCCCTCCACTCCGATCTCTCCTTCACCGCCAAAAGCAATTCCGAAGGAGCCTTCTCCATTCCCGCCGTCCCTTCCGGGATCTATACCATCGAGGTTTCGAGCGACGGCTTTGCTCCCATGGAGCAGACCATCACCGTCACCTCCAGCAGCTCTGCAATCCTGCACTTCCCTCTTCAGATCGCGTCGGTCCATCAAACCGCGGTCGTCCAGGCTCAGCCGGATTTCGCCAATCCGGATTCGGTAACGCCTACCACCCTCGTCACGCGCGCCGAAATCACGGAAACCCCAGGCGCGGATCGCACCAACTCGCTCGCCATGGTCACTGACTACACTCCCGGCGCTTACATGACCCACGACATGCTGCACATGCGTGGCGGCCACGAGCTCAACTGGATGATCGATGGCGTTCCGATTCCCAACACAAACATCGCCAGCAATATCGGCCCGCAGATCGATCCCCGCGACATCGACACCATCGAAATCGACCGCGGCAGCTACGGCGCCGACCTCGGCGACCGCACCTACGGCATGTTCAACGTGATCCCGCGCACTGGATTTGAAACCAGCCGCGAGGGCGAATTTGTAACCACGATGGGCACCTTTGACCAGACCGACAGCCAGCTCAGTCTGGGCAACCACACCGAGCGCTTCGCATGGTTCGCCGCGCTCAACGGCAACCGCAGCAACTACGGATTGATGGCCCCCATCGAAACGCCTGTCCACGATGCCGAAAACGGCTACGGCGGCCTCACCTCGCTCATCTTCAATCAGAATCCGCGCGACCAGCTGCGTTTCGTGGGCCAGCTCCGCACCGACTACTATCAGATCCCCTACGATCCCAACCCCAACGACTGGGAAAACCAGCTGTACGATTCCTCCGGCCTGCGCGACGGCGAACACGAAACCGATGGCATCGCCGCGTTTTCCTGGATCCACACTCTCAACGCGTCTTCGCTGTTTGAAATTTCGCCCTTCTACCACTACAACGACGCCAATTATCAGCCGAACCCCAACGACCTGCCCACAGCCACGAACGCCCGCCAAACCGGCCAGTACACCGGCGCTCAGGCCTACCTCTCCACGACCATCGCGCGCAATTCCCTCAAAGCCGGTCTCTACGGATACGACCAGCATGAGAATGATTTGTTCAGCACAGTCTTCAACGATGGCAGCGCGCCGAACTTCTCCGAGACCTCGCTGGTCAACGGCGGCGTTGAGGAAGCCTTCATCGAAGACAACTACCGCCCTACTTCCTGGCTGACCCTGATCGGCGGCGAGCGCCAGACGCACTTCCAGGCCTCGATTTCAGAAAACGCCATCTACCCGCGCATCGGCATGGCCGTGCAAATTCCGAAACTCGGCTGGGTCCTGCGCGGATTCTATGGCCACTTCTACCAACCCCCGCCGTTGACCAGCCTCTCCGGCCCCGCTCTCGCTTACGCCCAGTCCGGCAACACTAGCTTTGTTCCGCTGCGGGGCGAACGCGACGAGGAACACCAGTTCGGACTGCAGATTCCCTGGCGCGGCTGGCTCCTCGACGCCGACACTTTCCAAACCCGCGCCAACAATTTTCTCGACCACAGCAATATTGGAGAATCCAGCATCTTCATCCCGGTCACTGTGCAGGGCGCGCTGATCCAGGGCTGGGAGCTCACGCTGCATTCGCCGCGTCTCTGGCGCTACGGCCAGGCGCACGTGGCCTATTCCAATCAGATCGCCCAGCAAATCGGCCCCATCACCGGCGGCCTCATCTGTTACCCACCCAACTCACCCTCCTGTGCCGTCGCGCCCGGGTATTCGGCCCTCGACCACGACCAGCGCAACACGCTCAACCTGGGCTTCGACGGCAGCCTGCCCCGCCGCGCCTACGCCGCTTTCAACGTCTACTACGGCTCCGGCTTCTCCAACGGGTACTCGGATCCCCCATCGCCGTATTTGGGTGACTACCTGCCCGCGCACACCACCTTCGACCTCGCCGCCGGTAAAGAAGTGGGAGAAAACTGGTCGGTCGGCGTCAACGCCGTCAACGTCGCCAACACCCGGGTGCTGCTGGATAACAGTCTCACCTTTGGCGGCTTCCACGAAAATGATCCGCGCCAGATTTACGGGGAGGTTCGCTACCGTTTTCACTTCTAGAATTGAAGTGTGGCTCTCGCCGCTCCGCTCCCCACGATCGCCGAACGCCGCCACTCACGACTGTGGGGCATTCCGGTTTACTGGCATCTGCTCAGTCTTGACGCGCCCACCGTAGCGGTCCTCTGGGCGTGGGGCTTGGCGCGCACCGCGCGGGTCCAGTCCGACGCCAGCGTCCTCGCCGTTCTCGGCGTCGGAACCTGGCTCCTCTATGTAGCGGATCGCCTCCTCGACGGCCGCCCACGCGGACATCGCCCCCTGCGCGAACGCCATTTTTTTCACGCTCGTTACCGCACCGCGTTCCTCACAGCCTCCACGGCCGCTGCACTCCTCCTCCTCGCGCTCATCGGCCTGATGCCTCCCCGTGCCGGCCGCGAAGACGCCCTCGTTTTCGCTGCTTCCATGCTCTACTTCGCCATCGTTCATCTTCCCGGCCTGTCTATGCAGCGCTGGTTTCCTCGCGAGCTGGCGGTCGGCGCCCTGTTTGCCTGCGCCACCACGATTCCCGCCTGGTCGGCGTCCGGCTCACCTCGCGCAGAGCTGACCCTTCCTGTTTTTCTCTTCGCGGGACTCTGCTGCCTTAACTGCGTGGCCATTGAAACTTGGGAGCGATCCGCAAATCCGGACCGCAATCATGCCGTTCCCGCCCTCGCCATTTGCCTGGCGCTTGCGTCCGCCACTCCCATGCTCATTCCCAGCCTCCGCAGCCCGAGCACATTCCGGCTTCTGGCTTCCGCGTTCGCTTCCGCGACCCTGCTCTTCGCTCTCGATCGCCTGCATCGTCGCGTGATGCAACCAGACGCTGCGCCGGCAACCGTCGGGCCCTTTCTGCTGGTCCTGCGCGTCGCCGCTGACGCAGCGCTCCTCACCCCACTCCTCTTCCTCCTCCCATGGCGTCCGTAGAG
>JBAVUB010000354.1:0-1521 GCA_049696575.1 Acidobacteriaceae bacterium
GAGGGATGGGCACGCAGAGGGCGCGCATGGCTTCGACAAAGCCGGTGAGCTCCTCGATGGTCTCGCCGCGCGTGGCCATAGCAGTGAGCAACGTCGCGATCTCGAGATCGGTGGCGTGCGGGGCGGCGTCGGGCTCATCGGTGAGGATTGCGTGGAGAGCGTTGCGAGCCTCTTCACGGGTGAGAGGGCGGTGCTCTTCGGCGATCTGTTTCAGCAGAGCCTGCAGGGCGGGCATGCGATGATCCCATGCTACTCAAACGGGGATGGTCGAGGAGCGGCGGGAGGCGGCCACGCGCGATGCGGCGGCCGCCTCAGCATCAGGTTAGTCGCCGGCGGAGGTACCGGGCAGGGGTTCGTACGCGGGCTTGGCGGGAACGGCCTGGACACCGGGAACCGGCTTCTCCGCGAAGAAGACACGGTAGACGAGGCCGGCGAGGACGGCTCCAAGAAGTGGGGCCAGCCAGAAGAGCCAGAGTTGCGAGAAGGCCCATCCCTGGACGAAGATTGCCGGGCCGGTGCTGCGCGCGGGATTGACTGACAGGTTGGTGACGGGGATGCCGATGAGATGGATGAGGGTGAGGCCGAGTCCGATGGCGATGGGCGCGAAACCTTTAGGCGCGCGGACGTCGGTGGAGCCGAGGATGATGAAGAGGAAGAAGAAGGTGAGGACCATTTCGGCCACGAAGCAGGATTCCATGGTGTAGTGGCCGGGAGAATGCATTCCGTATCCGTTCGCGGCGAAGTCGCCGAGGACGAATCCTGGCTTGCCACGGGCGATGACGTAGAGCGTGGCGGAGCCGACAAAGCCGCCGCAGACCTGGGCGACGATGTAGGGGAGCAGATGGGCGATGGGGAAGCGGCGGCCGACGACGAGGCCGAGGGAGACGGCTGGATTGATGTGGCATCCGGAGATGTGGCCGATGGCGTAGCACATGGTGAGAAGGGTGAGGCCGAAGGCGAGAGCAACGCCGACGAATCCGATACCGAAGCCGGGGAACGCAGCGGCGAGAACGGCAGCGCCGCATCCGCCGAAGACCAGCCATGCGGTGCCGAAGAATTCGGCGAAGAGCATTTTGCTAAGTTTCATTATTCCTCCTGAGATCTGGAAGCTTTGCGGGATTACTCATCTGGACGATCAGCAACGTGCGGGCCCGAGGGAGGAGCGGCCAGCGGCGAGAACAGGCTGGACCGGGAGGAGAGCGCCAGTGTAGCGCATGACGCCGGTAGCGGCGACGGGATTTATATTTTCGCAGCGATGTTGCGGGTTTGCTCCGGGGAAGAGGCGTTCGCTACACTGGTCATTCTGCTTTGGGCGGCATTGGCCTGCGCGGGCAGGCAGGAATGGACCGGGCTGGTCCAGGTAGTTCGTCATCCAACCGAACCGATTTCCGCAGCGAAATATTATGAAAATTCACGAATATCAGGCAAAAGACATTCTGGCGAAGTATGGCGTGGCGATTCCGCGAGGCGAGGTCGCGAACACGCTGGATGAGGCGCTGGAGGTGGCGAAACGGCTGTTCA
>JBAVUB010000355.1:0-13606 GCA_049696575.1 Acidobacteriaceae bacterium
GCAGGGGAATGGGAGCGCGAGCGGCGGCGGGGGCGGGAACAGCGGAAAAGCGCAGTACCACGCCGTGATGCAGATCGTGAAGACCGGAGCCACCGATAACGGATGGACCGCGGTGACGGGGATTCAATCCGGCGTCATGGTGGCCGACAGCAGCTTCGATAAGCTGCAGGATCAGTCCGACATCCTTATTTCCAAAGTCGGCATACCGGATACGCAAACTACCATTTCTGGTGAGAGCAACGCTCCGTGAGTCCGTCCCGCCCATTTATTCTGCGGCCGGTGGCGACGTCGCTGCTGATGGCCGCGATTCTCCTCGTGGGCATCGTGGCGTACAACCAACTGCCGATGTCGGCGCTGCCTGAAGTCGACTATCCGACGATTCAAGTGTTGACGTTTTATCCAGGCGCGAGCCCGGATGTGACCGCGACGACGATCACCGCGCCTCTGGAGCGGCAGTTCGGAGAGATGCAGGGCCTGAGCCAGATGACGTCGACCAGCGCCGGGGGCGTTTCGGTCATCGTGCTGCAATTCAACCTTTCGCTGTCGATCGATGTGGCCGAGGAGGAAGTGCAGTCCGCGATCAACGGCGGGCAGTCGTTCCTGCCGTCGGATCTGCCGGCGCCCCCGGTCTACAACAAGACCAATCCCGCCGACGCGCCGATCCTAACCATGGCGATCACGTCGGATTCGATGCCGCTGTCGCAGGTGGAGGATCTGGTGGACACGCGGCTGGCGCCTAAGATTTCCCAGTTGGCCGGGGTGGGGCTGGTGAGCATCAGCGGCGGGCAGAAGCCGGCGGTGCGGATCCAGGCCAATCCGGTGAAGCTGGCCTCCTATGGACTGAACATGGAGGACCTGCGCACAGCGCTGACGTCAGCCAGCGTAAACGCGGCGAAGGGGAACTTCGACGGGCCGCGGCAGAACTACCAGATCGACTCCAACGATCAGATCAGCGACGCCAGCCAGTATGCGGATGTAGTGGTCGCTTACCGAAATGGAGCGCCGGTCTTCGTCCACGACGTCGCCAACGTGATCAACGGCGTGGAAAACAACCTGCAGGCCGCGTGGATGAACAAGACGCCGGCCATCATCCTCAACATCCAGCGGCAGCCGGGCGCCAACACCATCATCGTGGTGAAGAGCATCCAGAAGATTCTGCCGCAGCTGGAAGCGAATCTGCCAGCGTCAATCCGCGTATCGACGCTGACCGATATGACCACCAGCATTCAGTCCTCCGTGAACGACGTTGAGTTCGAACTGATGCTCACCATCGGCCTGGTGGTGCTGGTCATTTTCCTGTTCCTGCGCAGTTTGTACGCGACGATTATTCCCAGCGTGGCCGTGCCGCTCTCGCTGGTAGGTACGTTTGCGGCGATGTACATGCTGGGCTATAGCCTCGATAACCTTTCGCTGATGGCGCTGACCATCTCCACCGGTTTTGTAGTGGACGACGCCATCGTCATGATCGAGAACATCTCGCGTTTCCTCGAAGAGGGCATGACCCCGATGGAGGCGGCGCTGACCGGCGCGGAACAGATTGGGTTCACCATCATTTCGCTGACCGTCTCGCTGATCGCGGTGCTGATCCCGCTGCTGTTCATGGGCGATGTCGTTGGACGGCTGTTCCGTGAATTCGCCGTGACCCTGGCGGTCACCATCGTGATTTCGGCGGTGGTTTCGCTGACCCTGACGCCGATGATGTGCGCGCGCATCCTGCGCCACAATCCCCAGGAGCAGCAGACCCGCTTCTACCGCGCGTCGGAGCACGTCTTCAAGAGCATGATCGATTTCTATGCGCGCACGCTGCGGGTGGTGCTCCGCTATCAGGGAATCACGCTGCTGATCGCACTGGCCACTCTGGTACTGACCGTCGTCCTGTACATCGTGATCCCCAAAGGCTTCTTTCCGGTGCAGGACACCGGCGTGATTCAGGGCATCTCCCAGGCGCCGCAGGACATTTCGTTCAAGGCCATGGCAGCGAACCAGCAACAGATGGTGAATGAGATCCTGCAGGATCCCGCAGTCGAGAGCGTCTCCTCGTTTATTGGCGCGGATGGGATCAATACCACGCTGAACAGCGGGCGGATTTCGATCAATCTGAAAGCGCTGAACCAGCGCTCCCCGAAAAGCATCAGCGCGTCCGATGTGATCCGGAGGCTGCAGAACAATATCGCCGTGACGGGCATGCACCTTTACATGCAGCCGGTGCAGGACATCACGGTGGACGACCGCGTGAGCCGCACCCAGTACCAGTACACGCTGGAAGATCCGGATACGAACGAGCTGAACCAGTGGACCAACAAATTTGTGGCGCAGCTGAAGAAGTTGCCGGAGCTGGAAGACGTGGCCACCGATCAGCAGACCGGGGGGCGCGCGGTGTCGCTGATCATCGATCGGGCGACGGCGTCGCGTCTGGGCATTGCGCCGACGACCATCGATAACACGCTGTACGACGCCTTTGGCCAGCGTCTGATCAGCACGCTGTACACGCAGCTCAACCAGTACCACGTGGTGCTGGAAACCGCGCCCCAGTGGCAGCAGGGTCCGGCCAACCTGAGCGATCTGTACATCCAGAGCAGCGCGTCTTCCGGGGCCAGCGGCGCGGGAGCCGTGACTTCGTTCTCGTCGTCCGCGTCGGCTTCGGCAGGATCGAATGCGCTGACCAGCTCGGTAAAGTACACGCCGTCGTCCGGAGTGGTCAGCGCACCCGGGAGAGTCCTGGCCGGGGCCACGAGCGTCCAGGGAGCATCTTCACCGAACGGCGGCAGCACTGCGGGGACGACTCCCAACACGACCACCTCCAGCGTTGGGGCAAGCGCCATCCCGCTGAGCGCCTTCAGCCACGCCAGCACGACGACGGAAGCGCTGTCGATCAATCATCAGGGGCAATTCCCGTCGGTGACGGTGTCCTTCAATTTGGCGGACAATACTTCGCTGGGCACGGCGATCACGGATATCGACAAGGCTGCGGCGGATCTGCATTTTCCGGCGAGTCTGCAGTCTTCCTTCCAGGGGACGGCGGCAGCCTTCAAGAATTCGCTTTCGAACGAAGCGCTGCTGATTCTCGCGGCGCTGGTCACGGTCTACATCGTGCTCGGCGTCCTATATGAAAGCTTCATTCACCCGGTCACGATTCTTTCTACACTGCCATCCGCCGGCGTGGGGGCGCTGCTGGCGCTCATGATTTTTCGGCAGGACCTGAGCGTAGTTGCCATCATCGGCATCATCCTGCTCATCGGCATTGTGAAGAAGAATGGCATCATGATGGTCGATTTCGCGCTGGAGGGGGAGCGCGAGCACGGTAAGAGTTCCACCGACGCGATTTTCGATGCCTGCCTGCTGCGTTTCCGGCCCATCATGATGACCACCATGGCGGCGTTGCTGGCCGGCCTTCCGCTGGCGCTGGGCACCGGCCTCGGATCGGAACTGCGGCGTCCTCTGGGCATCGCCATGGTCGGCGGTCTGCTGCTCAGCCAGGCTCTGACCCTCTACACAACGCCGGTCATCTACATCTTCTTCGATCGTATCGCCCAGCGGTTCTCGGGGAGCCGTCCGTCGGCGAGAGCTGCGGAACACGCCGGAACCTCGAGGCCCAGGGCTGAGGAGACGCGCCCGTGAGCTTCTCCTGGGCATTCATCCGGCGGCCGGTCGGCACCACGCTGCTGACGGTTGCGGTGGCCATCGCGGGGGCGATCGGGTTTATGGTGTTGCCGGTGGCCCCGCTGCCGCAGGTGGACTTTCCCACCATCAGCATCAACGCAGGCCTGCCCGGGGCGAGCGCTCAGATTATGGCAGCTTCTGTGGCCACGCCACTGGAGCGGCAACTGGGCCACATTGCCGGCATCACGGAGATGACCTCGTCCAGTTCGCTGGGCAGTACAGGCGTCACGCTGCAGTTCGACCTGAGCCGGAACATCGACGGCGCAGCGCGCGACGTGCAGGCAGCGATCAATGCGGCACGTACCTACCTGCCCGCCAATCTGCCTGCGAATCCCTCCTACCGCAAGATCAATCCCGCCGATTCGCCGATCATGATCATCGGCCTTACATCAGATAAGTACGACGTGACAAAGATCTACGATCTGGCTTCAACGATCCTCGAACAGAAGCTTTCGCAGATTAACGGTGTGGGCCAGGTTGGGGTGGGCGGAGGTGCGACGCCTTCCGTGCGCGTCGAAGTCGATCCGGCGAAGCTGGAGAGCTTTGGACTGACCATGGGCAACGTGCAGTCCGTTCTGAGCCTGCAGAATTCTCACTCTCCGCGCGGGCAGCTTTCCAATGGCGCCGTGACCGCAGACATTATCACCAACGATCAGATTTCGCAGGCCCAGGATTACAGCGCGCTGATTGTGGGCTACCACAATGGGGCGGCAGTTCGGCTCTCCGACGTCGCGGGCGTCTACAATTCGACGCAGAACATCCGGACCGCGGGCTATATGGACGGCAAGAGGGCGGTCTTCTGCATCATCTTCCGCCAGCCCGGCGCGAACATCATCCAAACCGTCGACAATATCAAGGCGCAGCTTCCATTTTTGACGGCCGTGCTGCCGCAGGGCATCAACGTAACAACGGTTCTGGACCGGACCACGACGATTCGAGCCTCGGTGGCGACAGTCGAGCGAACGCTGCTGGGCTCGGTGGTGCTGGTGGTGCTGGTGGTGTTCATTTTTCTGCGCAGCCCCCGCGCCACCCTCATTCCCAGCGTTGCGGTTCCGGTCTCGCTGATCGGAACTTTCTCGGTGATGTACCTGCTGAGCTTCAGCCTTGACAATCTGTCGTTGATGGCGCTGACCATCGCAACCGGGTTCGTCGTGGACGACGCCATTGTGGTGATGGAAAACATCACGCGGCACCTGGAAAGCGGGATGCCGCCGTTCAATGCCGCGCTGGTGGGTGCGCGGGAAATCGGCTTTACCGTGTTTTCCATCAGCATGTCGCTGATCGCCGTGTTCATCCCGATTCTCATGATGGGCGGCATCATCGGGCGGCTTTTCCGCGAATTTGCCGTTACGCTTTCGGTTGCGATCGTAGTGTCGATGGTGGTCTCGCTGACGACCACGCCCACGATGTGCGCGCACCTGCTGAAGACGCCCGACAAGAGCGAAAAGCACAATATCTTCTATCGGGCCAGCGAGGGCTTCTTCAACTGGCTGCTGTCCATCTACCGCCATTCGCTGGCGTGGGCGCTCGACAATCCGCTGTTGATCCTGATTGTGCTGGCCCTTACTATCGCCCTGAATGTGGTGGTGATTTACAGGATTCCCAAGGGATTCTTCCCGCAACAGGACACCGGCGTCGTTTTCGGGGGTCTGCAGGGTCCCCAGGACGCTTCGTTCCCCTTCATGAAGTACTCGCTGCTGCAGGCAGTGAACATCATCAAGGCCAATCCCGCGGTGGCGCACGTGAATGCCTATACCGGCGGGCAGGGAGCCAGTAATGGAGGCTTTGTCTTCATCGCGCTGAAGCCGGTGGGCAAGGGGCCGGGTCAGCGGACAGCCAGCGCGATGGACGTCATCAACCAGATACGGCCAAAGATCAATGCGCTGCCCATCGCAGGAGTTTTCCTGCAACCGGGTCAGGACATCCGTATCGGAGGGCGCGGCGGCAATGCCCTCTATCAGTACACGGTTCAATCCGATAACATTCCCGATCTGGCGAAGTGGGGAAAGATTCTGCTCGACAACATGAGGAAGCTGCCCGGGCTGCAGGATGTGAACACCGATCAGCAGAACGGCGGGCTGGAGGAGATGCTCAACTACGATCGCGTGACCGCGGCGCGGCTGGGCCAGACCCCGCAGACGCTCGATTCGTCGCTCTACAGCGCCTTTGGCCAGTCGGAAGTGTCGGTCATCTATACGCAGCTCAACCAGTACTACGTGGTGCTGGAAGTGGCGCCGCAATACTGGGCTTCCCCGGATGGATTGAAGCAGATCTGGCTGAATACGGGTGGGTCGGCGGGTCGTTCCGGAATCAACGCGATCAGTCCGCTGGCAACCATGACCACCACACAGACCAGCACCACGCCCCTGCAGGTGAACCACACAGGGCTGTTTCCATCGGTCACCGTATCGTTCAATCTGGCCGCCGGCATGTCACTCAGCGATGCTGTGCGCGAGGTGAACGAGATGGAATTGAAGCTGGGTATGCCGTCGACGGTGCGCGGTCTCTTTGCGGGGACGGCGCAGGCTTATCAGGACTCGCTGGCCTCGGAAAAATACCTGGTCATCACGGCAGTGCTGGCGGTCTACATCGTGCTGGGCATCCTGTACGAGAGCCTGGTGCATCCGCTTACGATTATCTCCACGCTGCCGTCGGCCAGTATCGGCGCCATGCTGGCGCTGATGATCTTCAACATCGATCTCAACGTCATCTCCATCATCGGCATCATTCTGCTCATTGGCATCGTCAAGAAGAACGCGATCATGATGATCGATTTCGCCCTGATGGCGGAACGCGAGGAGCAGAAATCCACCTACGACGCTATTTTCGAGGCCTGCATGCTGCGCTTCCGCCCCATCATGATGACCACGATGGCCGCGATTTGCGGGGCCCTGCCGCTGGCCTTCGGAACCGGGACCGGCTCGGAATTGCGGCGTCCGCTGGGAATTACGATTGTGGGAGGGCTGCTGCTGAGCCAGCTGGTGACTCTGTATACGACGCCGGTCGTCTACCTGGCTCTCGACCGGCTGCGCTTGTCGATCATGGGCAAGAGTCACGACACGTTCCGTCCGGAGATCGAAGGAGCCGCGTCATGAGCGCAAAGGAGAACACGACCATGATCGAGAGGCGCAGGTCTGCCCAGGCACTTGCGACCGGCGCTCTGGCGCTGCTCGCGGTGCTGACCGGCTGCATGGTCGGGCCGAAATACCATACGCCCGCCCCACCCCAGGCGACGGCTTCAAATTTTAAGGAATCGACAGTGAACTTCCAGGACGCCGACGGATGGAAGGTTGCCAGCCCGCAGGATGCGATGCTGCGCGGCAACTGGTGGGAGGTGTTTCAGGAGCCGGAGCTGAACGCGCTCGAAGAGCAGCTGAACATCAACAACCAGAACATCAAACAGTATTTCGCGCAATATATGGAAACGCGCGCGCTGATTGCCGAGGCGCGCTCGCAGTTCTGGCCGACGATCACGGTGAATCCGGCATGGAGCCGATCGCGCAGTTCCGGTAACCTGACGAATTCTTCGACGGCCAACACCGGGCGGACCAGCACCATTTGGGCCGCGCCCCTTGAGGCCTCCTGGGTTCCCGACCTGTTTGGCAAGATTCGGAATGAGGTGCGCGAAGCGCAGTACGCCGCGCAGGTGAGCGCTGCGGATCTGGAAAACGAGAAGCTGGTGGAGCAGGCGTCGCTGGCCGAGTATTACTTCGAGATTCGCGGGCAGGATGTGGTCCAGCAAATCCTGAACCAGACGGTCGACGCCGATCAGAAGGCGCTCGACGCCAACCAGGGCGCGTACGACGCCGGCACGGGCGATTACATTGCTGTGGTCGAGGCGCGGGCCACGCTGAAAGCCGCGCAGTCTTCAGCCATCAATGTGGGATTGGCGCGGGCGCAGTACGAGCACGCCATTGCGGTGCTGCTGGGCAAGGTGGCCACGGACTTTTCTATTCCGGTGAAGCCGATGACCTACACGCCGCCGCCGATTCCGACAGGCTTGCCCTCGCAGCTGGTGGAGCGCAGGCCGGATGTGGCGGCGGCCGAACGTACCCTGGCCGAAGCAAATGCCACGATCGGGATCGGCTACGGGGCGTTCTTCCCGCAGGTCACAATCGCCGCCGGTGGTGGGTTCGAGAGCTCGACGCTGAAACATCTGTTCGACTGGCCGAGCCGTTTCTGGTCGATTGGCCCTTCGGCGTCGCAGGTCATCTTCGACGGCGGGCTCTATCGCGCCCAGCTACATCAGTACGAGGCGGTTTACAACGCCGACCTCGCCGTGTACCGGCAAACCTCCCTGACCGCGTTCCAGCAGGTGGAAGATGCGATGGCCGGCACGCGGACTTACTCGCAGCAGATTCTTCGCCAGCAGGATGCAGTCAAGGCGGCGCAGGAGTTTCTCGACCTGGAAACGCAGCGTTACAACCTGGGCGTCGATCCTTACGTCGACGTGGTCACGGCGCAGACCACGCTGCTCGGAGATCAGCAGACGCTCAACACGCTGCACGTGTCGGAGATGATGTCGGCGGTGGAACTGGTGCAGGCGCTGGGAGGCGGATGGGATCGTTCGCAGCTGCAGACACCGTCGCAAGTCGGCGCGAAGTTGCCGAACAGCGCTTACACGATGCAGAAGTGAGTTTGTCCGATCATGCCGCCCGAACGCAAAATGCGCGAGTCGTATGCGAAAGGAGATTCCCCTATGCGTCTTGTTCGCCAAGCTGTTTTCGTTGTTGCCGTCCTCATGGTTAATCCCGTGCTGCCTTCCGCGCAGGGGCAGGCCGATGCTTCCCGTCATGTTCCCGGTGGCGGGATCACGGTTCCGGGCTGGCAGGGCAAACTCGACCCGGGTGCGCAGGAGACCGTGAACGACGCGAAGCTGACGGAGGAAGGCGGCGTCCTGCACATCACCACCGGTCCGGCCATCACCTACTGGAATCCCGCGAATGTTGCGAGCGGCGACTACACGGTATCGGCCACGTTTACTGAGCCAAAATTCATGAACCTGAACACCCATCCGCATCCGTACGGGATCATGATCGCCGGCAACGACATGGGGACGGCGCAGCAGACGGAGCTGTACTGCGCGGCCTACGGGAGCGGCAACTTCATCGTGCGCGGCTTTGGGCCGGCGCCCTTTCAGATGAACGGCCGGAGAGAGGCGAACGCCGCGATCCATAAGGCGGAGGCCGCCGGGCAGCCGGTGACGCAGGCGATCGCCCTGTCAGTGAAGGGCGACAAGGTGGAATGCGCAATTAATGGGACTGTGGTGGGCAGCTATGACAAGGCACAGTTGGTGGGAGCTGGGAAACTGAAGTCGACCGACGGCGTCTATGGGATCAGGTTCGCGCACAACACCGAAGGGACCGTCGCGGATCTGAAGATGACGAAACCGTAGGGGACGGGTTCCCTCCAGCAGGCGAAAGAGGGCGAGGAAACTGCCACCTTCCACAACCATTCCGGCATCCGACGCCGAGCTGGCGCGATCTCTTGCGAAACTGTGGCCGCATCGACTGCATGAGTCCAGCTGGCTGAGAAACTTCTTCTGCTGGATGCGCCTGCATCGCTGGGCGCAACTCGACCTGCGTGACAAGGCGCAGGGAAGGGAAGTCTGGTTCTGCCGCTGGTGCGAGAAGATCAAAATTGACGGTATCCTCCACGGCGGCTGAGGACACCCTGCTGGCAGGAGGCTTCACCGTCACCTTGCAGAGCATTCATTCCCTGCATGACACTCCGCGTCTCCAGTTCGTGTACGTCAGCGCTGCGGGAGATGGTTCGCGCTGGGTGATTCGCTCTTCAGCGCCCTCCAGATCATTCGCGCAGACATGCGCTCCACTGAGGCTGCTTTGAGAGTGAAAACGACCCCAAGCCCCGGCGTTGACTTCACCCAGGGGCAACCCTTCCCCAAGCCAGAAATTCTCCTCGGCTAGCGCCGATTGCCCATCCGTGCGCCCCTGGTGGTGCTCTGCGGAGTGCGACGTGCCCGCGGCACCGGCCTGATTCCGGACAGAGTCCCATCCGATGCCACCCCCACTGCCCATCCGCGCCTGGTCCTGGTAAGAGCCAGGACGGTACCGGCAGTCACCTTAGTTTTGCCGTCTTGTGCCGCCGCGCCGAACCCCTGACCAACCCACCCGAAGCCAACAGCATGAGCAACTTCCGTCATCCCAAAGATCGGGTCCACCGGGATCGGCAGCAACACGATGTCCGCCCTGCCTTCTGACCACAGTGCGGACGGGCTGATACGGCAGAGATGCCCTGATCACTATCGTGCAGTTACTCGTAACCCTCTTTTTTGCTCACCAAAGAGTCGGCGTTTAAGTTGGTTAGTCCTTGATTTTCAATGCTATAAACGACCATCGAACGCAGCAGGTTAAGAGGCAAAGACACACACAGAAGCAAAAAAGAGGTCGTCCCCATGTTGCCTTATCTGTCGGTGGTTCTCTCGGTACGAAACGAGCGCAAGATGCTCCCCGGGCTGATCGACCAGCTCCTGGAGCAGAATTATCCGCCTGAGCTCTACGAGATTCTCGTCGTTGACGGCGGATCCACTGACGGCACCGCCGATCTGGTGAAGCGACGGTACAGCGATCGCCGGGTCCGCGTGCGGGTCCTCGACAACCCGAAGCGCAGCGTCTCGGCTGGACGCAATGCAGGCATCCGCGCCGCGTCCGGCGATGCCATGGTGTTTCTCTCCGGACACTGCACCATTCCGTCAAAGAACCTGCTGGCGGATACTGCGGAAATTCTGGAAACCACCGGGGCCGGATGCCTGTGCCGTCCTCAGCCGCTTCTTGCGCCTGCTGACACCCGGATGGGCGAGGCGATTGCCCGAGCCCGATCCAGCCGGCTTGGCCGGGCTCCCTGTACCGAGGAGATCGCTGGCTTCGTCGATCCGCCCTCTTCGGGGGGAACTTACCTGAAGAGCGTCTTCGAACAGGTCGGGTTGTTCGACGAGAGCTTCGACGCCTGCGCGGGTTTTGAATTCAATGAGCGGGTGCGGCTGGCGGGCATTCGCGCCTACAGCGATCCACGTCTCACCGTCTGTGAGCAGCCGCCGCAAAAGCTGCGCGGCCTGCTGCGGGAGATGTTCCGCTACGGCCGGGGAGCGAGCCATTTCATGCGTAAGCATCCGGACTGCGCCGCGGTTGCGGACATTGCCCCGCTGGGCGTTGTTCTGGCGGTGCTGCTGGGCTTGTTCGCCTGGTCGCAACTGCCGCCGATGACCGCGGCGATCGTCACCCTGCCGCTGGCGTTGTTCCCTGGCGCAATCCTGATTGCCAGCATGCAGATCGGCGCGAGCCACGGTTTTCGTTCTGCGTGGAGAGCACCCGGCGTTTTCGCCACGGTTTATTTCGGTCAGGGAATCGGCCTGCTCTATGAGTATGCATTTCCCACGGGGTTGCGGCCCAGAAAAACCGCTCCCGTGGTGACGGTCACGCAGCCGGCCGAATCTGTGGACAAAGCCCATCGCGCCGCCTGAGATCCGCTGGAGTTGGCGGACGATAGACTGGCGGCGTGACACAGTATCGCGGGCGGTTAGCCCCCTCACCGACGGGATTATTGCATGTGGGGCACGCCAGAACCTTCTGGACGGCGTACACGCGAGCGCGTGACGCAGGCGGGGTCCTGGTTCTGAGGAATGAAGATCTCGATCCCCAGCGATCGAAGACGACGTTCGCCAACGCGATGCTCGAGGATCTGTACTGGCTCGGCATTCGTTGGCAGGAAGGACCGGATGTTGGTGGGACATTCGGTCCTTATTCGCAAAGCGAGCGGCGCGACGAATACCTTCAAGTCTGGAAGCAACTCCTGGAAAGGGGATTCCTCTATCCCTGCACCTGTTCGCGCCGGGAACTGAGCGGAATTGCACAAGCGCCCCATGAAAGCGCTGCATCCGGGCACTCCGGAGTCCGCTGGGAAGGCGACGAAGGCCCGATGTATCCGGGGACGTGTAGGCCCCAGGGGGATATGCGGGCGCTGGCGCAGCGCTATGCGAGTCCGGCAGGCGTGAACTGGCGCTTTCGCTTGCCGGATGGCAAGGCGGTCCTGTTTGACGACGCCCATTTCGGACCGCAGCGATTCGTCGCGGGCGAGCACTTCGGGGATTTTCCCGTGTGGCGGCGCGATGACGTTCCGGCTTACCAACTCGCCGTGGTCGCCGATGACCACGCGATGCAGATCACTGAGGTGGTGCGAGGTGCCGATCTGCTGTTGTCCACCGCGCGGCAGCTTCTGATCTACGAGGCGCTGGATTGGCCGGCGCCACAGTGGTATCACTGCGCGCTGGTTCTGGATGAGCGCGGCGAGCGGCTCGCGAAGCGGCACGATGCGCTGGCGATTCGCACGTTGCGCGAGCAGGGCGGCTCGCCCGGCGAAGTGCTCGGCCTCGGTTAGCAAGCCTTCAACAACAATGGGTCGGGACCTGGGCCGCCCGGTGTATCAAAGCTGGTGTGCCGGCGGTCAGGCGGTTTCTTCTTCCTCGTCCTGGGTTTCCTCGATGGCCATATCGCGGAATTCGTTAGAGTCGAAAACCTCTCCGCAATCGAGGCACTCGACAAACTCTGCGTCATCTTCGCGCGCCACAACGCGTACCTTGGGGTGCTTACAGACCGTATTCATGGGGTGATTGGGGCTGTGAGAGTCGGTATGGGGCAGATTGTACCCGGACGGATGCGTCTGTCAACTCCGATGTTCAGACTGTCCTGCCGGGGTAGCCTGGTAAACTGGAACCATGCCTGAAACGGAACGAGTTTCGCCTGCCGACGTGCGGCGCGTGGCCGAGCTCAGCAACCTGGAGCTGACCGGGGACGAGGAATCGCGCATGCGGCGTGACCTGAATGCCATCCTGGACTATGTCGCTCAGCTGGGAGAACTCGACACCGCGCAGGTGGAGCCCATGGCGCAGGTTTCCGACGTACTGGCTACGCCGGGGGAGGCTCCTTCTGAGAAGCTCTCGGTCCTGCGTGAAGACGAAGTGCGGCAATGTCTAGACCGCGAACGAGTGATGGCGGCGGCGCCTGAGACAGACGGGGTGTTTTTCAAGGTCCCGAAGGTGATTGAGCGATGAGCACTGCGGCTGCAGCAGCTTCGATTGACGGCATCCGTGAGGCCATCGCAAAGGGCGACACGACGGCAACCGCTGTGACGGAAATGTATCATTCCCGGATTGTCGGCGAGGATCCACGCATTCATGCGTTTCTCGCAGTGGATCGCGAATACGCGCTGGCCCAGGCGGCCCGCATCGATGGCATAGCCGCGAACGGCGAACCGCTGCCGAAGGTGGCGGGGGTGCCGTTTGCAATTAAGGACGTGCTGACGCTGGAGGGATTCGCGGCCACGGCGGGCTCGAAGATTCTGGAAGGCTATCGGCCGCCCTACACCGCAACCGCGGTCCGGAAGCTTGCGGATGCGGGCGCGGTCTTCCTGGGGAAACTCAATTGCGACGAATTTGCGATGGGTTCCTCGAACGAGAACTCCGCGTATGGGCCGGTCCACAACCCGCATGCTCTCGATCGCGTGCCGGGTGGGTCCAGTGGAGGCTCGGCGGCTGCGGTTGCCGCGGGTATGGCGGTCGCGACGCTGGGTACCGATACAGGGGGATCGATCCGCCAGCCTGCATCGTTCTGCGGCGTGGTCGGAGTTCTGCCTACCTATGGCCGGGTTTCGCGCTACGGGCTAATTGCGTTTGCGTCGTCGCTGGATCGCATCGGACCCCTTGCCACGAATGTGCGCGACGCGGCCACGGTGCTGGGCGTGATCGCCGGGCATGACGTGATGGACGCAACTTCGTCGCCGCTCCCGGTTCCCGACTACACTGCAGCGCTGGATCGCGGCGTGAAGGGAATGAAGCTGGGCGTGCCGGCGGAGTACTTTGCCGAGGGGCTCGACAACGAAGTCCGGGCCGCGGTCGAAGCAGGGATTGAGAAACTGCGCGCTGCGGGCGCGG
>JBAVUB010000356.1:0-15595 GCA_049696575.1 Acidobacteriaceae bacterium
GGCACGTCGGTGGGAGAGAAGGCGGTGGAGGTGTTGAAGGCGAGGAAGAGGTAATCGACGAAGCCGGGAGACCAGTTCTGCTCGCACATGATGGCTCTGGTTTCGGGGGTGAGGGTCATTTGCGGGAAGAGGAAGGCGCCGTCGGTGTGGACGCCGCGGAGATCGCGGGCGGTGGGGCCGCCTCCATCGAGACGCCAGTACCAGGAGGCGAAGACGAGGATGTTGGCGATCCAGAGAGCGGCGGCGGACCGGAGGAGCACGACGGGGGCGTGCTTGTGCGCGGGCAGGGACGCGACGAGGAGGCCGAGGGACCAGATCATGTCGAGGGTGACGATGGAGGTGACGACGATGCCGAGGATGCGGTTGAGGGTGACCCAGCCGCGGTGGTGGGTGAGAACGATGGGGATGGTGAGAAGGAGGAGGACGGCGAGCAGGAGCCAGTTGGGGCCGTAGGAGAGGGATTCGGGGAGGGCGAAGCGGAGGCCGGCGATAGCAAGGAGGGCAAGGGTGGCGGGCCAGCGGGGCTCGGTGCGGGCGGGTCGTTTAGGGGGGGGAGTTTTCGCTGTGCTCATGAGGGTCGCGCGACCAACGAGCAAAACGCAGGGTCCTTCGCTTCGCTCAGGATGACAATTCTAATGTCTTCCGGAGAATGAGCTAGAGATTTTGCAGGTAGTTGATGATTTCGGGAGTGGTCCAGTCCTGGGCGCCGATGAATTTGCGGCGGACGATGCCGTTGCGGTCGATGATGTAGGTTTCCGGGGGGCGGGTGGTATCGAAGGCGTGGTTGGAGCGCTGGGAGAGATCGAGGATGGTGGTGATGCCGGCGATGTGGTTGTCGACGAGGTATTGGCGGTAGGCGTTGGCGTCGGTGTCGAAGCTGACAGCAAGGACGACGATGTTGGGCATGCGGCGCTGCAGGTCGATGAGGGAGGGGAACTCTTCGAGACAGGGCGGGCACCAGCTGGCCCAGAAGTTGAGGACGACGACTTTGCCCTGGGCCTGGTATTGACGGAGGCTGACGGTCTGCGCGCCGTCACGGATGACGATGGCGGGGGCGTGTTCGCCGACCTGGGCGGGGTGGCTGGTGCGGTTGCAGCCTGAGAGCAGGAGACAGAAGACAGGAGACAGGAGACAGAAAAGCAGCGGACAGCGGATAGCGGACAGCGGATAGCGGATAGAAATGCGCGATGCGGGTGCCTGCCGGCGGGGGTGGGAGCGGATTTGGGAGGGAGCGCGGAACACGTTCCTATAATAAGGTGGAGAGCCCGTGGACGCCCTGCCGCCGATCCTTTCTGTCATCATTCCCGCGCGCAATGAGGAAGATTGCGTGGGGGAGTGTCTGCGTTCGCTGGTGGCGCAGGAGGAGGACGGGTGGCGGCTTGGGTCGGAGTGGGAGATTATCGTCGTCAACGATGCGTCGTCCGATCGGACGCGCGAGATTGCGGCTGGGTTCGCGGGGGTGACGGTGATGGACGCTCCGCGGCTCGAGAGGGGGTGGACGGGGAAAGCGAACGCTTGCTGGGCGGGTTCGCGGGTGGCGCGGGGGAAGTGGCTGCTGTTTACGGACGCAGATACGGTGCACGGTTCGCCGCATGCGACGGCAGGAATAACGGCGGATGTGACGGGTACGCCGAATTCGCTGCGGCTGGCGATGATTGAGGCGGAGCGGCATGAGGCGGGGATGCTGTCGTACTCGCCGCGGCAGATTGTGCGCGGGCCGGCGCAGCGGGCGCTGATGCCGCTGGTATTCAGCGACCTGGCGGTTACGTATTCTCCGGCGAAGGTGAATGATCCGGCGCGGTTGGTAGCGGCGGCGAACGGGCAGTTTCTGCTGGTGCGGCGTGACGCATACGACAAGATCGGCGGACACGCGGCGGTGAAGGGATCGATTCTGGAGGACGTGGAGCTGGCTTCGCTTGTGAAGCGCAGAAAGCTGGGATTGCGTTTTCGGTATGCTCCGGAGGCGGTGGCGGCGCGGATGTATCGCAGCTTTGGCGCCATGGTGGAGGGGTGGACGAAAAATCTGGCGCTGCTGTTTGGGAATGCTCCCATGCTGGCGGGGATGCGGCTGCTGGAGCTGGCGGTGCTGGTGGGGGTGCCGGCGCTGGTTTGGTTTTTCTGGTGGCTGGGGGCGGCGGGTCACGGAACGGGCGTGGGAGTTTTAGGAACGCCGATGGCGACGGCGGCGCTGGTATTGGTATGGCTGAGGGCGCTGTGGGGATTGTATGGGCGGGTGGCGAAGTCAGGGTTTCCGTTCAGGGATGTGGTGCTGGCGCCGCTGGGGATTCCGTTGTACGCGGTGTTGCTGTGGCGGAGCTGGTTTCGCGTGACGGTGCTGAAGCAGGTAGTCTGGAAAGGCAGGCAACAGGCAGTAGGCAACAGGCAGTAGGGATCTGGGAGCCGGGCAGGTGACAGGTTACAGGTTACGGAGCGCAGGTCGCGGACAATGATTTTGCTGACGAGGAAGGCGGAGTTTTCGGCTTCGCATTATTACTGGAACGAAGCGTGGAGTGCGGAGGAGAATGCGCGGGCGTTCGGGAAATGCGCCAATCGTAACGGCCACGGTCACAATTACACGCTGGAGGTGACGGTGGCGGGCGAAGTGGATCCGGTGACGGGGTTCGTGGTCGATTTGAAGCAGCTGAAAGATGTGATGGAGCGGGAAGTCGTGGCGGCGTACGACCATCGGCATCTGAATCTTGAAGTGCCGGAGTTCAAGGCGGCGAATCCGACGACAGAGAACATCGCGGTGGCAATTTGGAGAAGGCTGGAGGGGAAGATACCGGGGGCGCGGCTGCATCGGGTGCGGGTGCATGAGATGGCGGATTTGTTTGCGGACTATTTTGGGGAGTAGCTGTCCAGGCGATGCGCCCATCCGACTCGCCTTCGGTTCGCTCAGGGCAGGCTCTTCGGCGCAGAAAGCCTGGAGGATCCTGAAAGACGGCGAGCATCGATGAAGAGCTTACGGAGCAAGGGCATGGAGGGGAACGGGCAGGGTGCACAGTTCCAAAATGGTCCAGGGGAATTTCCAAAAGCAGTACTTTGGTTCTGGGAACGGATGCAAGTCCTATTGACTATCGGCTGACGGAAGTATCCGCTTCTTGCTGTGGGGTGAACCTGGCGGTTTCACGTTGGGGGGGTGGCAGCGGCTTTTCGTATGAAAGCGTATTTGGGGCGGAGATATCGGCTGAGCGCGTCGCACCGGCTGTTTTGCGCGTCGTTGAGCGAGGCGGAGAATCAGAAGGTGTATGGGAAGTGCGCCCATCCGCATGGGCATGGGCATAACTACACGCTGGAAATAGTGGTTGGCGGCGAAATCGATGAGGCGACGGGCATGGTGTGCGATTTGACGGAACTGGATGGGTTGGTGGAGCGCGAGGTGCTGGAGCCGTTCGATCATCAGAATCTGAACACGCTGGAGAGTTTTCGGGAACGAGTGCCGACGACGGAGAATCTGCTGCTGGAGATTCGGAAGCGGCTGGAAAGGGCGCTGCCGCGAAGGCTCTCGCTGGCGGTGCGGGTGGAGGAGACGTCGAAAAACTTTTTTGAGTATTGGGATGAAGGCAGCGAGAAGCTTCCAGCGAGGGACGTTTAGCGAGAAGCTTTTAGCGGAAAGCGTTTAGCGTGAAACTATCAGCGAAAAGCGAGCGAACGGCGAGTAAAAGGCGAGTGGAAGGCGGGTTAGGATGACACGAGCGACATTGCATGAGGATCGGGAGAAGCTGGATGCGGAGATTATCGGGGTTACGGGGCTGGAAAATGTAACAACGCAGGATATCTATCGCGAGATTATTCGGCGATACGATGCCGATCCGACGCGGGATGGTCTGGCGAAGACGCCGGAGCGGATCGAAAAGGCGCTGGAGTTTCTGACCAAGGGGTATCGCGAGGATCCGAAGGATGTGCTGCACGGGGCGCTGTTCGATGTGGCGTACGACGAGATGGTGATCGTGAAGGACATCGAGATGTATTCGCTGTGCGAGCATCATATGCTGCCGTTTTTCGGGAAGGTGCATGTCGCGTACATTCCGGACGGAAAGGTGATCGGGCTGAGCAAGGCGCCGCGGCTGGTGGAGGTGTTTGCGCGGCGCCTGCAGGTGCAGGAGCGGCTGACGCGGCAGATAGCGGAGGCGATTCAGGAGGCGATCCATCCGCAGGGCGTGGGGGTGGTGATTGAGGCGCGGCACCTGTGCATGATGATGCGCGGGGTGGAGAAGCAGAATTCGTCGACGGTGACGTCGGCGATGCTGGGAGTTTTTCAGAAGCAGAACACGCGGGCGGAGTTTCTGTCGCTGATCCGGGAGCGGATGGGGGACAGGGTTTAGAGTTTAGGGCTCATACACGCGTGCCGCGATGATTGGAAGATTGCTTCTTGCAATTTCGGCTGTGGCGGTGGTTTCAATACCAGTCTGGGCGCAGAGTTCCGACCCGACTGTCGCTCCAGGTCTGCCTTCGATGGCCTGTCCGGTTGAGACGGGGCCGGCCAGCGCTCCGCACCAATGGGTTGTTGTGTCATCCGGGGCGATGGCGCGAAACCGGATAGGCGGAAAGGATCCGAAGTATCCGAAGGACGCGAAGAGGGCTCATGTCGAGGGGCGTGTCGTGCTCAAGGCGACGATCTCGGAAAACGGAAGCGTAGAGGATGTTTGTGTCATTCAGGGGCCGGAGCTGCTGCAGCAAGCTGCATACGACGCGGTGAAGACGTGGAAATACCAGCCCTTTGCGCTGAATGGCCAGCCACGGGAAGTGAAGACGCAGATGAATCTGGACTTCACTCTGCATTAGGCTGGCGAAGTGTTTGGTCCGTTCGCGAGAAGCGATTATCGTTACAGAGTGAATGGGCTCCTGATTCTGGATAAGCCGGGTGGGATGACGTCGCATGACGTGGTGGCGCGGGTGCGGCGGGCGACGGGCGAGCAGTCGGTGGGGCATCTGGGGACGCTCGATCCGATGGCGACGGGCGTATTGCCCTTGCTGTTGGGGAAGTACACGCGGCTGGCGCAGTTCTTCGGCACAAGTGAGAAGGCGTACGCGGGGACGATCCGGTTCGGGTTCGCGACGGATACGTATGACGCCGAGGGGCAAGTGCTGGGTGAGGCTCGGCCTGCGACGCTGACGCTTGATGCAGTTCGCGCGGAGGCGGCGAAGTTTGTGGGGGAGATTGAGCAGACGCCACCACCATTTTCCGCGAAGAAGGTGGACGGGAAGCCGGCGTACAAGCTGGCGCGGGCGGGGAAGAATCCTGAGCTGAGGCCGGTGAAGATTCATGTGGAGGCGTTCGCGATCGAGAGCATGGAGGGGGACAGGGCGCGGTTCACGATGCGAATTTCGGCGGGCGGGTATGTGCGGGCGATTGCGCATGCGATGGGATTGGCGCTGGGGTGCGGGGCGCATTTGGCGAGTTTGCGAAGGACGGCGGCGGGGCCGTTCACGCTGGAGCAGGCGCTGACGCTCGACGAAGTGGAAGCGCTCGGAGCGGAGGGGAAGCTGGGGGAGCGGATGCCGCATCCGCGCATGCTGTTGCCGGAGATGCCCGCGGTGACGGCGGATGAGCAGACGGCCGGTCGGGTCCGGAATGGGATGCAGGTGAATCTGCCGGAGTATTCGGGGGCGGCGCTGGTGAAGGTTTTCGAGGGGCAGCGGGAGCTGGTGGCGGTGGGGAAGCGAGTGGCGGGGACGCTGTTTCAGCCGTTTGTCGTGCTGGGGTGAAAAGTGCCAGCGGTCAGCGCTCAGCGTTCAGCGTTCAAATACAGCGAACAGTGAAGAGAACGCGCCTGGTGGTTCGAAATCTCCGCCCTGCGCGCCAAAGCCGGGTGCGCCCAGTGGGGCACCCGGATTCGTGGGCAAATGTAACAGAGGCTGTTACCGGACCCAGGCGTTGTGCTTGTCGCGATAGATGGAGCTGGAGACTCGGTTCTGGCGGCAGGTGAGCGCGGCGCGATCGCCGGAGGTGAGATGGCCGTCATCGGCGCGGCGCATGAAGTATTCTTCACGATTGATGGAGGCTTCGCGGGATTCAAGATTGCGAGTTTCGCCGGCGGTGAGCTGGCCGCTGCGAACGCCCTGGGCGATGCGGTCCTGCTGGTAGCCTTTGCGCTGGTAGATGGTGGCGGAGGTCTGCGCCATCCCGATCGTGCTGGAGAGGGCGAGGATTGCAGTAGCAACGAGAGAGAGTTTCATGACGTGGGCTCCATGTGGCGAATGACTTTGATTCGATCGTGCTTTGATCATTCGCTTTGGAAAGTGGAAACACGCGGGGCGGGAATAGTTGCTGGAGAATTGGGCGCAACTTTTTTTGGGGGGTTGTCAGGCTGCGTTGTCGTCGCTGGAGGGTGGGGTTCGCCGGAAGCGGCGTGTCGAGATGCCTGCCGCGGCTGGAACCAGTGTGATTAATACGCCGAGAACAATGGTTGTCGGGTCGCGACCTATCACGAAAACCAACAGCAGCATGAATAGTCGTATAGACAAGATTTTGGCCGGGACGTTTCCGGGGCTGCGGCTTCGCAGTACGCCGGCTGCGAACATCACGATCGGAATCATGATCAGCCAGGGTTGAATGAAGCTGAATCCCCCGAGAGCGAGTGCGGACCCGACGATGAGAAAGACCGCCGCAAAGCCGAGACCGATATCGAGAAGCGTCGCGACCCAGACAGGTTCCGCGTCACCCTCTTCGCGCTGGCGGATGTTCCAGTCGAACATTGCGGCGATTTTACGGGAGTGATCGCGTGCCGATGTGCGCACCGGGCGCTGCACTTTCCCAAAACGGACCGGGGAAATGCCGAGGCGTTACTTTGGGCTCAAGCGATGAATGAAATGGATTGACGTTGAGCAGGTTGGCAGAGTCCGCTGCTTGCTGTGGGGTGAACCTGGCCGGGAGATTGGGGGGCGGGGGGTTAAATTTTTCGAAGCTGTGTTTCCTTTTCGGAACCGACCGAGGACGAGCATTCGAAATCCAGCGAGCGCTATTCGACTCGCTTTGCTCACTCGTGACAGGTTATGGGCACCCGGCGGTGCCCTTTTCCCAAAACGGGACGAGAAACTGCAGAAGAGTTACTTCGGGCTCAGCGCATGAATCAAATGAATTGACGTTCAGCATGCTGGAGGAGTCCGCTGCTTGCTGTGGGGTGAACCTGGCCGGGGGATTTAGGTTTTGTGTCGCTTCGCTGCTCAGGATGACAACCGTAGACGCAGAGATTTTTCGCCGCTGCGCTGCTCAGGGTGACAATCGTACCGATGATCGTGAGCTACTTGCGAAGCAGGGGGAGAAGAAGAGGCAGGAGGTTGTCGGCGACGAGTTGGGCGCCTTTGGCGGTGGGGTGGATGCCGTCGTTCTGAATAGCGCCGGGGACGGTGTAGACGTGGGCGTAGAGCTCGGGCAGGAGCGGCGCGTGGAATTTTGACGCGACGAGGCGGTAGGTTTCGTCGAACTGCTCGATGTAGTCTGCGCCGTAGTTGGGCGGGAGGGTGATGCCGGCGAGGATGACTTTGCTGCCGGACTGGAGCAGGGTGGAGACGATGGTGGCGAGGTTGCGGCGGGTGTCGGCGATGGGAATGCCGCGGAGGCCGTCGTTGCCACCGAATTCGACAATGACGATGGCGGGGTGAAGGCGGAGGACTTCATTGAGGCGGTCGACGCCATCTTTGGTGGTGTTGCCGCTGATGCCGGCGTTGACGATTTTGTAGTGGTAGCCGCGGCGGTCGAGGTCGGTCTGGAGGTCGTCGGGGTAGGCCTGGCCGGGGGCGACGCCCAAGCCGGCGGTGATGCTGTCTCCAAAGCACACGATCACAGGAACGGGATGGGTCGTGACAGCGTATGTGCTGAGAGGGAGAAGAAGCGCGGCGATGAGAGTGAAGCGGAAGGGCATGTGAGATTCATTATCAACAAATGAGGGCGGCGAGCGAGCGGACAGCGGATAGCGTTCAGCGGATAGAAAACCAGCTCACGTGAGCGACGGCCGCCGGGGCGGAGGGTCGGCACAGGAGACAATGGAAGAGAGGACAGAGGAGAGCGGATGATCGAGGTGAAGGGGCTGAAGAAGTCGATACGCAATGGGACGCGCACGGTGGAGATTCTGCGGGGGATCGACCTGGTGATTCCGAAGGGGCAGTTTGCCGCGATCATGGGTGCGAGCGGGAGCGGGAAGAGCACGCTGCTGGGATTGCTGGCGGGGCTGGATTCGCCGTCGGAGGGGGAAGTGATTCTGGACGGGGTGACGATCAGCAATCTTGAAGAGGACAAGCTGGCGGAGATTCGTGGGCGGCGGATCGGGTTTGTGTTTCAGTCGTACCAGCTGATTCCAACGCTGACGGCGCTGGAGAATGTGATGCTGCCGTATGAGCTGAATGCGCGGGGCGATGCGCGGAAGAAGGCGGAGCCATTGCTGGCGGCGGTGGGATTGCAGGATCGGCTGCATCATTATCCTGTGCAGTTGTCGGGCGGGGAACAACAGCGCGTGGCGCTGGCGCGGGCGTTTGTGCTGGAGCCGCCGATTGTGCTGGCGGATGAGCCGACGGGGAACCTGGATTCGGCGAACGGGCAGCATGTGCTGGAACTGCTGGGCGAGCGGCAGCGGGAGTCGGCGACGACGCTGGTGCTGGTGACGCACGATGCGCAGATTGCGGAGCGGGCGGACCGGCGGATTCAGCTGAAGGATGGGCTGGTGGTGGCGGATGATTTACAGGGTGCTGGCCGTGCGGGCGGGAGCGCGATGGGCGTGGATTCGGTGAGTGCGCGATGACGAACTCGGGTGAGACGCCGATCGCGACGAAGCCGGCATTGCCGTGGGGGACGGCGGGGCGGATTGCGTGGCGGGAGCTGCGCGCGGGGAAGGCAAAGTTTTTCTTCGTGTTGCTGTCGGTGGCGATTGGCGTGGCGGCGCTGACGGGGGTGCGGGGATTCAGCACGTCGTTTGCGCGGACGCTGCTGGAGCAGGCGCGCAGCATTATGGCGGGAGATTTGTCGGCGCGGATGTTCCGGCAGGCGACGGCGGCGGAGTCACAACAGCTGGATGCGCTAACCAGCGACAAGTCGGGGCTGGGCGTGCGGCGGACCGTCGTGACGGAAACTGTCTCGATGGCGATGGTCGAGGGCGATCCGGTGCCGTTGCTCGTCACGCTGAAGGCGGTGGATCCGGCGGAGTATCCGTTTTACGGAACGGTGGTGTTGTCGACGGGACAGAATTTGCGCGACGCGCTGACCAATGACACGGTGGTGGTGGATGACAATCTGCTGGTGCGTTTGCGCGCGAAGGTGGGCGATGAGCTGAAGATTGGCGGGCGGTGGTTCCGGATTGCCGCGGTGATTGAGAAAGAGCCGGACCGGATGACGGCGGGGGTGGGGCTGGGGCCGCGCGTGATGATGACGCGGCGGGCGATGGATGAGACGGCGCTGCTGCAGCCGGGGAGCCGCGCGACGGAGCGGTACTTGTTTGCGCTGGGCGACAAGCTGAAGGTGGCGGATGTGCGGGCGCAGATCGAGAAGATTCTGCCGGACGCGCAGGTGACGGATTTTCGCGAGACGAGCCCGACGCTGACGCAAGGTGTGGATCGGGCGACGGGGCTGCTGAGTTTGATCTGCCTGGTGGCGATGGTGCTGGGTGCGATCGGCGTGGCGATGGCGATGCGCGCGCATCTGCAGCAGCGGATTGAGATTCTGGCGATCATGAAGTCGATTGGGGCGCGGTCGGCGGATATTTTGCGGATCTATTTGTTACAGACACTGTTGCTTGGAGTGGGCGGAGCGCTGATTGGGGTGGTGCTGGGGCTGGGCGTGGAGTACGCGTTCCCGACGGTGCTGGGGAGATTGTTGCCGCTGCGGCCGGAGATCCGGCTGCCGCTGAATCCGGTGCTGGCCGCGCTGGGCACGGGGATTTTGACGACGCTGCTGTTTTGTTTGCCGCCGCTGCTGGACGTGCGGAACGTGCGCCCGAGCCTGGTGCTGCGGCGGATGGTGGAATCGGGCGATGGGGCTGGATGGATCGGCTGGCTGAAGGAGCACAAGCTGCAGCTGGGTTCGGTGGTGGTGATTCTGGCGGGGCTGGGCGGGATTGCCGCGGCGCTTTCGGATTCGATGCTGGTGGGGAAGTGGTTTGCGATTTGCCTGGCGGGGCTGCTGGTATTCATCCTGGGGCTTTCGGCGGGAACGTTGCGGGCGCTGCGGGCGTTTTTGTCACGGACACGGTTACATTTGCATTCGGCGCTGCGGCATGGTCTGGCGAACCTGTACCGGCCGGGGAATCAGTCGGCGGCGGTGCTGGCGGCGCTGGGAACAGGGGTAATGCTGATTCTGAGCGTTTTCCTGATGCAGCGGTCGATTGTGAATGCATTACATGAAGATGTGAAACCGGACACGCCGAACCTGTTTTTGATCGACATGAGCACCCAAGAGCTGCCCGGGATTCGGGCGGAACTGGCGAAGCAGGCGGGTGTGATGGGGGGGCTCGAGGCGGTTCCGATTGTGTCGGCGCGGATGGAGTCGATTGACGGGACGGCGGTCGAGAATCTGCAAATCAAGAATTATCCGAAGCGGTTGCTGCGGACCGTGACGCTTTCGTGGGCGGAGGGTACGCCGGAGGGAACGAAGGTTGCGGAAGGGAAGTGGTGGACGGGAGACGGCGATCTCGGGAGCGGATTTGCGGTTGTGGATCGTGTAGCGAAGCGGCTGAATTTGAAAATCGGATCGCAGGTGACGTTCGTCGCCGGGGACAAGGAGATTCCGGTGAAGGTCGCGGCGATTTACAAGATTGAGGGCGAGCATGCGTTTGCGCGGAGCGAATTTATTTTGCCGAAGGCGCTGCTGGCGGATCAGCCGGCGGTTTGGTACGGGGATATTCACGCGCGGCCGGCGGCGATTCCGGAGATCGAGCGGGCGCTGTTCGCGACGTATCCGACGGTGACAGTGATCAACATTGCGGATATTTTGCAGACGATTTCGGAGGTCGTGGATCAGATTACGATTGTGATCCGGTTTCTGGCCGGGTTTTCGATTTTGTCGGGACTGATCATTCTGGCATCGAGCGTGGCGAGCACGCGATTCCGGCGGATGCGCGAGGTGGTGGTGCTGAAGACGCTGGGGGCGACGCGGAACCGGATCGCGACGGTGTTCAGCGTGGAGTTTGTGGTGCTGGGATTGCTGGCCGGGGCGGTGGGAACGTTGTTTGCGAATGTGCTGTCACGGATTTTGCTGCACCGGATGGATGTGGTGTTTCAGCGCGACGTGCGTGGATCGCTGACCGCGGTGGTGGGGACGGCGGTGCTGGCAGTGGTGACGGGATGGATCGCAAGCTTCAGGATTCTGGGGCAGAAGCCGCTGGAAGTTTTGCGGGAGGAATGAAGGGCAGCCCGTAGCCTGTAGCCGGTAGCTGGTAGCTGTGGCCGGCTGGGATAGCAGTGTTTATTGACCGACCTCGGCGGGGCCGATAGTATGAAAAGGCGGCGTTTTCGAGTCACGACCCACCTTTCTACTGCCCCCTCGTTCAACGGCAGGACAGCTGACTCTGGATCAGCATATCGGGGTTCGAATCCCTGGGGGGCAGCCAACTGAAGACAAAGCAGTTGCGGGCGTTTCTCTTTCTCCTCGAAAACCCGAATATGACGTAAAACATGACGAGCTCACCGATTCTCCTGCTTAGCTTGTTTGAATCCGGTACGGAACCATAGTGTGCCGTGGAATTAACGCGCTGTCATCTTGCAGGCGGCGCTAAGTCTGCTTCCTCCTTGATCGAGAGAGCAGATACGGGACGCAGTTCTTTTGCGCCCTTGATGGTCTTTGGTTGGCACCCGCAGGAACAGCGCACAATGAGTTCGACTGGGAGGGTGACGCGATGGCCCGCCTTGGGCGCTTCGCTCCCCGAAATACGCTGGAAGAGCAGGTTCGCTGCTACCTCCCCAAGCTGGTAGACGGGCTGACGAACCACGGTCAGCGAGGGTTGAAGCACGTCGGCCATTTCGAAATCGTCGAAGCCAACGACGGCGATTTGCCGGGGAATATTGATACCCGCCGCGCTGAGCGCGTGCAGGATGTAGCGCATGGTGAGGTTATTGGCCGCGAAGAGAGCGGTGGGAGGCTTTCTGCTGTTCAGCATGGAGCGGATAAGGGCGACGGTTCTCTCCGGCGAGCCACAATCGACATAAGGCTCAGGGGCATGGCCGGCGTCGGACATGGCTTCACGGTAACCGGCATAGCGGGCCTTCATTGTGTAGAGCTTACGGTTGAGACCAAGGAAAGCAATGGAGCGATGGCCGTGGCCGATGAGGTGCTCGACGGCGGTCTTGGCGCCAGCGCGATTGGGGACGAGAACGGAATCGAAGCGCGATCCGGGTGCGGGACGGTCCACAGTGACGACGTGGACGCGGGAGAACGCTTCGCCGCTGTAATAGCGTTCGTTGTCAGAAACCGGGATGATGACGAGGCCGTCGATCTGGCGGCGGAGCATCAGGCTGGTCTGTTTCTGCTCGATCTCCGGGTTCTCATCGGAGGTGGTGAGGATGACGGAGTAGCCGTGCTGCTTGGCTACCGTGGAGATAGCATGAGCGCAGGTGGCAAAGAAGGGATCGTAGAGGTAAGGAACAATGACGCCGATGGTTTTGGAGTTGACGGCGCGGAGACTTCTGGCAACCTCGTTAGGCTGATAGTGGAGGATCTTGATGGCGCGATAGACGCGCTCGGCCGTGTCTTTGGAAACGCCGGCACTTCCGGTAAGGACGCGGGACACCGTCATCTTGCCAACGCCGGCGAGACGGGCGACGTCGGCCATCGTTGTGTTGCGCTGTAATTTGTCCGCCATTCTCTTCATTGATTGTTGGCGGGGGATGGTGGATCGTCCATGGTACCAAAGTAGCGATCGCGTTCCATTTGGTAATCAAGTCCGCGTTCCGAACTAAAGGGTTTTAGCGGCCGGGCCAGCGATAACTGGCGATCAGGGAGCCGTCGTTGCCCACGAGGAGCAAAGCCGCGCGCCCCGGCTGGAGGCTGCCGGTGAACATCTTTCCGCCGCGCTGGTCGCGGAAGGATACGTTGGTTTCGTTGGTCTCGGAGGTGAGGACATATAAGGTTGCGTGCGGAAACTCGGTGGGGCAAATCAGGATTCCCGGGTCCTGCATCGTGGTTGTGTAGGCATTCTCAACGCCGGCGGCCTTCAGGGCATACGCGTAGACGGCGGCAACGGAATCGAGCCGGTCGTTGAGCTCCAGCGGGAGGGCGGAGAAGAGGATTTTTCCTTTGCCGAGCGGCTGCTCGACCCAGTCACGATTGCCGGAGAGCTGTGCGCGGCTCAGGGTGGTTGTCTTCATGCCGCCGTAGGTCAGGGTCAGGGGTTGGCCGGCCCAGCGGAAGGTTTGGTCGCGCAATTCCAGGGGCACGGTTGTGTAGCTGATTCCGGCATCGGCAGCGCGGCGGGTCGGGTGCAGGTGCGGGTCGCCGGCGAAAGGCCCGGAAGCGAGCAGGACCGCGCCGTCACGAACCCGAGCTTCGATTGCGCTCCATGCCGCGTCGGTTAGGGCATACGCGGAGGGAAGGATAATGAGCCGCGGCGATCCCAGCGTGTCGATCTGATATTCGCCCACCGCGTAGGCCGCTGCGTGGTCGTAGTTATAGAGGACGCGGACAGCGGTCTGCTGCGCTTCGAGAGCCTCGTGATTGTAGACCGACAGCTGCAGCGATTGGGGCAGGACAATGGCTACTTGCGGGAGGGTCAGGCCGGTGGCCGAGGGCGCGGCCTGTTCGGCAAAGCGGCCGAGGTCGCGCATCATGTTTTCCCAGAGTTTGGCGGAGCCGTCGCTGCGCTCGATGCCGAAGTCCACTTCGCGATCCCAGTCCCACTGCAGAGCGCCGCTGGAGCCGGCCGCGAAGCCGAGCGCCCACTTGCGCTCTTCGAGGCCGAGGCCCGTCAGCTCGTCGTAGCGCCATGTTCCATCGGGCGCCCACACTGGCTGGTAGCCGGTTTCGCCGGTGATGTTGGGGACGCCGGGGCGCTTCGCCACCACGGAATCCCACAGCATGGCATCGTCCTGCCAGTAGGTGTGATTCGTGGTGAAGGAGACGCCGCTGGTGGAATAAAACTGGTTGAGGACACGGTCCGTTACGCCGCCCTCGTCCTGGCCGATGTTGATCAGCTGCGTGCTGCCCGCCCCACGGATGGCCTCGACCATGCTGTGTACCCAGCCTGAGAACATCTCCTGCGCGAAGAGGTTGTAGTCGAGCGCGCGCACTTCGTTGGGATTGCGATAGCGGCTGTAGTTCAGGTCCGTCGTCTCCGGCAGCGGCACGCTGTCGAAGGTGGTCCACTGATTCGGCGTGACGCGCCATGCGGAGGTGAGGGCATCCACGTGGACATATTTCTCGCGCAGCCAGCGATGCCACGCGGCCAGTTCGGCGGGATCGCCATTGGGCACGTTGCCGTGAAAGACAATGCGCGGGTTGGAAAAGCTGGGCTCGTTGATCAGGTCGTAGCAGAGCCACGGAATGCGGCCGAAACGATGAACCACCGAGAGCACGTAGCCCTGCTCGGCGCGCACCATCGCCGTATCCAGATAAGGGTTGGGCGGAGGCGGCTCGGGGCCCGCTGCGTTGGGGCTGCGGAACTGCTCGCCCATGCGAGGCACGAAGGCGAAGAAGGTGAAGTTGACCGCGATGTGATGATGTTGCGCCGAGGCGAGGAAGGCCTCGACGTTACGCAGGAAGCGCTCGTTGACCTCGCCGGTGAGGGGCTCGACGAATTTCGCGTTCGACATCCAGACGCCGGTGCGCACAAAACTGACGCCGTGGCGTTCCATGTCGGCGAAATCGTTTTCCCAGATCAGTGCGTTGCGGGGTCCGGAGAAATCCCAGCCGTTTTCTTCGGTCCCGAAATAGTTGGTGCCGACTGGGAAGAAAGCCTTGCCGCCGCGGGTGAGAAAGTCTTTGTCCACGCCGAGGGCTGGACCGGTTTCGAGATCGGCGAGCTCTTCGACGCGAAAGCCGTTCGCGTAATATTCGCGAGGCTTGCCGTCGTCAGACCAGGTGGCGCGCACCGTATAGAGGCCGGCCGGCAGGGGCTTGCGAAACGGGATGGGGGCGTCGGCCTGTGCGCCATCGAGGGGAACCGTGGCACGGTCAACGCGCTGGTCGCCGGAGAAGAGTTCGACGGAGGCTTCGCTGCGCGAGATTTGGGATGCGGAATTCTCCGGCTGGGCATGTGGGTGGTGGAGGTGCAGGGTGAGCTGGGGGACTTCGCCTGGCCGCAGAGTGGAGTATTGCGCTTCGAGCCAGAACTCGGTTGCCCCAGCTCGCGCGTAGTCGGCAGCGGTGCGGATGAGCGAAATACCGTCGGCCGATTCCCAGTAGCCGGGCTGCGGGTCGAAGTCGAGTGCCACGACACGCGTCCCCAGCATGCTGCCCGCGCGCGGGCCTCCGCCGAGATGATCGGCGACAATCACCGGCGCGGCGACCCGGTCGCCATCGGCCAACATGTAGCCCAGCCCGTTGAGCCGGCCCTCGACCGCAAAAAATCGCCTCGCGCGAACATCGACGCTGGGCAAAAACGTGTAGCCTTCGCGCCATGCGAAGCTGGCGTTGGTGGCGATGGCCGGAACAACATACGTGTGCAGGAAGTCGAGA
>JBAVUB010000357.1:0-4461 GCA_049696575.1 Acidobacteriaceae bacterium
CGGTGACCCCGTGTTGCTCGCTGCCACGCTCGCCAGCGGATCGACGGCCGTCACCGGCTTCGCCCAGCGCGGCGGCAAGCCTCTGGGCGGCGTCATGATCCTTCTCGTCCCGCGCGACCCCAACGCCAGCCAGCAGCTCTACCGCCGCAATCAGAGCGACTCCGATGGCAGCTTCACTCTCACCGGCGTGATTCCCGGAACCTACACGCTGGTCGCCATCGAAGAAGGCTGGACCCTCGAATGGGCGCGCCCTGAAGTCATCGCGCCGTATCTGAGCCGCGGCGTCGCGGTCCGCGTCGCTGGACAGAAGAGCCTCACCCTTCCCACAGCGGTCGAAGTGCAGCCGCGCTGATAAGGCACTGCGCTAATCCACGCGAACCACGATGAGGGAAGCATCGTCCTGCAATTTGCCCCCGCAGAACTTCGTCACCGCCGTCAGAATCTCCTGCCTCAGGCCCGCGGCGCCCAGCGTACGCCCGTTCTGCACCGTGGCAATCAGCCGCTGGTACCCAAACTCCTCGTGGCGCCGGCCCTCGGCCTGCAGAAGCCCGTCGGTCACCAGGAGCAGGCAGTCGCCGGACCGCAACTGCTTCTCCTGATTCTGGTACAGCCAGTGTGAAAAAATGCCGATCACCCCGCTGAAGCCTGCCAGAAGCTCCACACTCCCATCGCTGCGCACCAGCAGCGGCAGGCAATGCCCCGCGCTTTCGTAGCGCAGCCGCATGTCTCCCCGCTCCAGTACCCCATAGAACATCGTCACGTATCGGGTCTGCGCTCCCGGCCTGCACAGCGCCTGATTCACCTGCGTGCACAGTTCCGCGGGAGAAGCCGCCTCCGGCGCGAATTTCCGCACCGCGTCGTGCAACTCGCTCATCAGCATCACCGCGGCCATGCCCTTGCCCGAAACATCGGCGATACAGAGAGCCATCTTGTCTTCAGCCAGGGGGAAGACGTCGAAATAGTCTCCGCTCACCTGCGTCGACGGACGCCACGCGCTCGCAATCTGAAAACCCTCCAGCTGCGCCGTCTCACCCGGCAGCAGCCCCGCCTGGATCGCCCGCGCCTTTTCCTCCTCCGCCTTCTTTGCCGCACGCCCTATGGGTGTGCTCTCCCGCAGTTTATCCAGCCCGCGCCCCACAACTTTCGATCCGATGGACATGTTCCAGTCAGCGTATCAAGTCTGAACTCGGCGCGAGGACAAAAATGTCATGGGACCGGACACGCGGAGCGCGGCCCCAAAACGCAGAAAGGAGCGTAAAACGGAAACAAGATGAAACCGAACAGCAGGATCTTTACCCTGGTTTATGGGGTAGTGCTTCTCGGATGCGCTTTTTTCGCCGGTTTCGATTGGTTCGGCTACGCCTTCGGGCTGGGAGAAGCAGGAACGACACCAGGCCTCACAGATGAAATCCTTCTCAAGGGCACTCTGGCGGGTGGTGCTGGGCTGGTGATCGCCGCGTGGCTATCCTGGAACCGATGGCGAGCGGTGAATCTCGTTGCCCTGGTATGCGCTCTCGCCGTACTGCCATTGGCGGCGATTCTCGGGTGGTGGGGCCTCCGCGCCAACTGGCTCAATACATAAATTGGCATGCACTTCCCCTGGTGGGACTGGGCATCGGTCATTCTGCCAACGCCTCTCGACCTGGTTGCATTGGGAATGTCCTGGATCCGCCTCCGCAACTGGCCGACATCCGAAAGACAAAAGGCGCAGCCCTGATCGGGATGCGCCTTCGCTAACCGCTCTAATGCTGACGCGCTTTTAGCTTCGTCCCTGCTATTCCTTGGTCTCTTCCCCACCCTCTTCAGCCTTGCCGCTCTCGGCCATCGCTTTCTGCATCTCTTCGCGGCGCTTGGTCCGAGCTTCGGCGCGCTTCTGGCGCTTCTCGTCGAGCACCTGCTCCGCATCGACCAGCTCGATGTAGACCTTCTCCGCGCCGTCGCCGCGCTGGAATCCCGCGCGAATGATGCGCAGATAGCCTCCGTTGCGATCGCCGTACCGCGGCGCAACCGTATCGAACAGCCGCGTCACCGCTTCGCCCGTCTGCAAAAAGGCCAGCGCCTGACGCCGCGAGTGCAAATCGCCCTTCTTGCCCAGCGTGATCAGTTTCTCGACGTGCGGCCGCGCGGCTTTCGCCTTCGCCACTGTGGTCTACACGCGATCCTCCAGAAGTATCGACGTCACCAGATTGCGCAACAGCGCGCGCCGATGGCTCGGGTTCCGTCCCAGTTTGTATCCTGCATTGCGATGACGCATCGTAGTCTCTCGATCTCTGTTCTTGACTCATTCAGGCGCGGTAGGCAACAGGGTCTTCTACTCCGTACTCCCTGTTGCCTACTGCCTGTCCTCAGAAATTCTCCGTCTCGGGCTGGATCGGCAGATCCGAATCCAGTCCTTCGTCCTCGTCGTCGTCGAAGCGGCTGTAGCTGGCGGCAAGCTGCGCGGCCGGCAAAACGCTCGTCGGTCCTGGCACCGCATTGCCCTGCTCATCGATCCGCATGCCCAGCGACAAACCCATCTGCGCGAGGATTTCCTTAATCTCGTTCAGCGACTTCCGCCCGAAATTCTTCGTCTTCAGCATTTCGGCTTCGGTCTTCTGCACCAGCTCGCCGATGGTCTGAATGTTCGCGTTCTTCAGGCAGTTGTAACTCCGAACGCTCAGCTCCAGCTCTTCCACTGAGCGATTCAGGTTCTCGTTCTTCAACTGAACGCGTCCCTCTTCGGCCAGGCCTTCCGCTTCGATCTCTTCCTCGAAGTTGATGAAGATACTCATGTGATCCTTGAGCAGCTTCGCCGCGAGGCCGATCGAGTCCGCCGGCAGCACAGAACCGTTAGTCCAGACTTCCAGCGTCAGCTTGTCGTAGTCGGTGATCTGTCCCAGACGCGCCGCATCCACGGTGAAGTTCACCTTGCGCACCGGCGAGTGCACCGAGTCCACCGGAATGAATCCGATGCCCAGATCGGTATCGAAGTTCTTGTCGGCGGAGACATACCCGCGACCGCGCTTCAGCCGCATCTCCATGCTGAGCCGCCCGCCTTCGCTGACGGTGGCGATATAGACATCCTTGTCGAGAATTTCCACGTCCCCGTCGGCTTCGATCATTCCGGCGGTTACGACTCCCGGCTGTTCGGCATTCAGGTAAAGAGCCTTCGGCCCGTCTCCATTCAGCTTGAACGGAATCTGTTTCAGATTCAGCAGAATGTCGGTCGCATCTTCCACCACGCCCGCAATCGACTGGAATTCGTGCAGAACTCCCTCGATGCGAACCGCGGTCACCGCGGCGCCCTCAATCGAGGACAGCAGCGTCCGCCGCAACGCGTTGCCAACGGTTGTTCCGAATCCGCGCTCGAACGGCTGCGCGCTGAATTTGCCGTATTTCTCGGTGAGCGTCTCCGTGTCAACCGCAAGACGCTTGGGTTTTTGAAATCCTCTCCAAAGCATATCGATATCTCCGCACAGCGAGCGCCGCGAAGCATTTTGCTGCGGCTGTGCCGTTTCACTCCGTGATTAGATTTGCGCCTTGCGGCGGTACTGCTTACTCCAGCTTACTTCCACTTCCTTACCACGCCTGCAGCTACCCGCTACAGGCTACAGGCTACCGGCTTATTTGCTGTACAACTCCACAATCAGCTGCTCGTTCACCGGCAAATTAATGTCTTCCCTCTTCGGCAGGGACAGCACCTTGCCGCTCAGGGCGTTCGGATCGATGGTCAGCCAGCTTGGCGCCGGCTGATGGCTCGCGAACTCCCGCGCACCTTCCACCACCGTCAGCTTCGTGCTGTTGGGCCGAATCTTGATCTCGTCCCCCACCCCCACCTGGAACGATGGGATGTTCACCTTGCGCCCATTCACTTCGATGTGTCCGTGGCGAACCAGCTGCCGCGCCTGGCGTCGCGAGCTCGCGAACCCGAGCCGGAAGGTGATGTTGTCCAGCCGCCGTTCCAGCTGCTGCAACAGCAGCTCGCCGGTGACGCCGGGCGTGCGCGCAGCCTTCTCGTAATACGCGCGGAACTGCCCTTCGAGGGTAAAGTAGATGCGGCGCGCCTTCTGCTTCTCGCGCAGTTGCAGGCCGTAGCCTACGATCTTCGCCTTGCGATCGCGGCCGTGCTGGCCGGGGGCAAAATTGCGCTTCTCGATCGGGCACTTGTCGGTGAAACACTTTGCGCCCTTCAGGAACAACTTCATGCCCTCTCGCCGGCACAGCCGGCAGACGGGTCCTGTATAACGTGCCAATGCAATTCTCCTTAATTCAGAGGCCGACCGGTTTACGGATCAAATCCTTCGTCCCGGTCCATCCTTAGTTTAACCCAGCGTACAGCGTTTAGCGGTTAGCGGATAGAAAGCGCCCGGGACCAAAACCCTATCCGCTGAACGCTATCCGCTATCCGCTGCTTTACTAGACCCTTCTCCGCTTCGGCGGCCGGCACCCATTGTGCGGAATCGGCGTCACGTCGCGAATCGA
>JBAVUB010000358.1:0-3522 GCA_049696575.1 Acidobacteriaceae bacterium
CCTATGTAGTGTTCGTTATACTCTGCGCTGAAACCCCGGCCGCCGACCGCCCCGCCCCATCCAGCCCGTGCCTGTTCCTTTTTGGACAACCCCCTCGCGCCACCGAACACTTCGCGCCGCCGCCCCCACCACCGCAGCTCGAAAAATCAGCACCTTACCCACCCAGCGGTTTGGAAATCAACGTGCCCCTCCCTCCTCAGGCGCGAAGCCCTCCCCCAACCAGCGCGCCTCCCCAGGAACGGAACCCCGCGATTCTGATCCTCGCCATCGCCACTCTGGTCCTGGCCGCGTCCCTCGCCGGACTCATCCCCGCCCGCCGCGCCACCTCCATCGACCCCGCTAAGGCCCTGCGCACCGAATAGAACGCCACGCCGCCCAGCTTCGCACGCCGTTCGCTCGTATTTTGCTCGCCTCTCGCTCTTCCGTCACTCTCCTCTTGACAATCTGGAGGAGAACGCGCTACCTCTTGATTATCTGGAGGAGCTGCCCACGATGACCGATCCCTCCCGCGACCTTGTTCAGGGAACCCTGGAAATGCTGGTCCTCAAAACCCTTGCCCTCGAGCCGATGCACGGCTACGGCATCGCCCTGCGCATCGAACAAGTCAGCAGTGGCGTCTTCCGCGTCAATCCCGGCTCGCTCCTGCCCGCGCTCAGCCGCATGGAACGCGCTGGCCGGATCAAAGGCGAATGGCGCGCCACGGAAAACAATCGCCGCGCCCGCTATTACATGCTCACCGAAAGCGGCCGCAAAGCCCTCCGCGAAGAGCGCCAGCAGTGGGGCCGCCAAACCGCCGCCATCAACCGGATTCTCGAAGCCTGACGGGAGGAGAAGTCGCTATGTTCGGAAACATGATCGCCGGAATCCGCGCACTCCTTCGCCGCAACCGGCGCAACGCGGAAATCCAGGCCGAGCTGCAGACCTTCCTCGACGCCTCCGTCGAAGAAAAAATGCGCCGTGGCATGTCGCGCGAACAAGCACTCAGCGCCGCCCGTGCCGAAATCGGCAGCTCGGAAACCGTCCGCCAAAAAGTCTGGTCCGCAGGCTGGGAGTCCACCGCCGAATCCCTCTGGCAGGACCTTCGCTTCGCCCTCCGCCAGCTTCGCAAGAATCCCGGCTTTGCCCTGACTGCCATTCTCATCCTCACCCTCGGCATCGCCGCCAGCGTCGCCATCTTCAGCTTCGTCGACGCCGCCCTCATCCGCCCTCTGCCTTACCAGAGCCCCTCCCGCCTCGTCGTCCTTTACGAAACCAATGCCCTCGGCCCGCGCTTTCATCTCTCCTGGTTCGACTACCTCGATTACCAGAGCCGCAACTCCGTCTTCCAGTCCCTCGATGCCTATGCGGCCTACGGCTTCATGCTGCGAACTCCCGACGGCCCAAAGCCTGCCGACGGCGCCCGCGTCACCGCCGGCTTCTTCCGCACTCTCGGCGTTACGCCCACCCTCGGCCGCGATTTCCGTCCCACCGACAGCCAGCTCTCCGCCCCCAAAGTCGCGCTCATCAGCTACGCCGCATGGCAGCGCCGTTTTGCGGGACGCACCGTCGTCCTCGGGCAAACCGTCGTCCTCGATGACAAGCCCACCATCATCATCGGTGTCCTCCCCCGCGACTTCCATTTCGCTCCCGCCGAGCCTGCTGACTTCTGGACCAACGAGCGCGCCGACGGTGGATGCGAAAAAGCCCGCGCCTGCCACAATCTCCTTGGGGTCGCCCGCCTCAAGCCCGGCGTCTCCTTCGCTTCAGCCCTCGCCGACGTCCGCAACATTTCATTCGCCCTCGCTCAGCAGTATCCCGACGACGACCATGGCCGCAGCGCCTTCATGATGCCGCTCAACCAGGTCATCCTCGGCAACATTCGCCCCATTCTTCTCGTCCTCCTCGCCGGAGCCGCCCTGCTCCTCCTCATCGCCGCCGTCAATGTCTCCAGCCTCCTGCTCGTCCGCTCCGAACGCCGCCGCCGCGAAATGGCCGTCCGTGGCGCCCTCGGCGCATCGCGTACCCGCCTCATCCGCCAGTTCGTCACCGAAGGCGCCGTCCTCGCCGCTTCCGCTGCTGTTCTCGGCGTCTGCCTCGCTGGCGTCCTTATCCGCCTCCTGCCCGGCTTCCTTCCCAAGGATGTTCTGGCTTCCATGCCGTATCTGCGCCAGGTCGGCCTCAATGTCCGTGTTCTCGCCTTCGCCGCATTCGTAGCCCTCGCCGCGGGATTTCTCTTCTCCCTCCTGCCCGCTCTCCGCATCTCACTCGCCGACCTGCGCGCCAGCCTCTCGCAGGATGGACGCGGCGCTTCCGGCACCGTCTGGCGTCGCTTCGGTTCCAACCTCGTCGTCGTCGAGCTCACCATGGCCGTCGTGCTTTTGGTCGGCGCTGGCCTCCTGGGCAAGAGCTTCTACCACCTCCTGCACGTCGATACCGGACTGGTCACCGATCACCTCGCTACACTCCATGTCGCGGCCACCTCCGGCGCTTACAGCAAAATCCCCGACGAAATCAATCTCGCCCGCCAGCTCCACGTCCGTCTCCAGGCTCTTCCCGGCGTCCAGTCCGTCGCCCTTACCAGTGATCTGCCCCTCGGCGTCGGCGATGGTTCCAGCAACTTCCGCATCCAAGGCCGCGCCTGGCCCGTCGAACACAACGAAGTCCTCATCCGCGACGTTAGCTCCACGTATTTCTCCACCCTCAAAACCCGCCTCCTCCACGGACGCTACTTCGTCGACGACGAGGATCAGTCCCACCCCCTCGTCGTGGTTATCAATCGCCAGATGGCTAAGACGTATTTCCCCGGTGAAAATCCTCTCGGCCTCCGCATCTACATCGAGGGAAATCAAAAATCGCTCATGGAAATCATCGGCGTCATCGACGACGTTCAGGAAGGTCAGCTCGACGATCTGGCGAAACCCGCGATGTATCGCCCATTCAATCAGGACCCGGAGAATGACCTTGCCGTCGTCCTCCGCACCGGCCAGGACGAGAACTCCGTCCTCGCCTCCGCCACCGCCGCCGTTCACTTCATCGATCCCGGCCTCGCCGTCTACGACCCCATCACCATGAGCCAGCGCCTCCACGACTCGCCCTCCGCCGCCCTCCATCGCTCTTCCGCCTGGATCGTCGGAGGCTTCGCCGCGCTCGCCCTCCTGCTCAGCGTCGTCGGTCTCTATGGAGTCGTCGCCTATTCCGTCAGCCAGCGCACCCGCGAAATCGGCGTCCGCATGGCTCTCGGCGCGCAGCGCAGCTCCGTCTACCGCCTCATCCTGCGCGAAGCCGGGTGGCTCGCCCTCGCCGGAATCGCCGCCGGACTCCTCTGTTCTCTCGCCGCGACCATCCTCATGCGCAAACTGCTCTTCCAGGTCCACGCCTGGGATCTCCCCACCCTCACCGCCGTCGCCGTCACGCTCGCCGCCGCCGCCCTCCTCGCCAGCTTCCTCCCCGCCCGTCGCGCCGCCTCCGTCAACCCCACCGAAGCCCTCCACGCGGAGTAGTCCCGTGCTTTCCTACTCCCTGTTGCCTACTCCCTACTCCCTG
>JBAVUB010000359.1:0-1831 GCA_049696575.1 Acidobacteriaceae bacterium
CCATTACGCGGAGATTCCTGAGGGGTTTGAGTCGAGGGCCGAATTCAGGGCGGAGTCGAGACCCATGGCGGAGCGGACTTCGCGCATGGTCTGTTCGGCGCGGGCGGTGGCGCGGCGGGCCCCGTCGCTGAAGATGTCAGCGACGAGCGCTGGGTTTTCTTCGAAGTGAATGCGGCGCTCCTGGATGGGCGCGAGGGCGGAGACGATGGCATCGGCGGCCCAGCTTTTGCATTCGATGCAGCCGATGCCGGCGGTTGTGCAGCCTGCGTAGACTTTGGCGAGGATTTCCTGGGAGGAGAAAATTTTGTGCAGGTCGCCGACGGGGCATTTGTCGGGGTTGCCGGGATCGGTGCGGCGGATGCGGGCGGGGTCGGTGACCATGGTCTTGAGCTTGGCGCGAATTTCAGGCTCGGGGTCCGAGAGCAGGATGGTGTTGCCGTAGCTCTTGGACATCTTGCGGCCGTCGGTGCCGGGCAGTTTGGGCGAGGGTGTGAGGAGGACCTGGGGTTCGGGGAGGATGGGTGGCCTCTCGTTCGTGGGGTTGATTGGGACAAACACCTCCCCGCGGAGATGCTCGCCGAAGTCTTCGACTAATGCCGGTGTTCGAGCCAAGTCGCCCGCAGTGATGGGCCTTCCCCCGAGTCGGTAAATCAGATTGAAGCGCCGGGCCACCTCGCGGGTGAGCTCGACGTGGGCGGTCTGATCCTGGCCGACGGGGACGAAATCCGCCTGATAGAGGAGAATGTCGGACGCCATGAGGACCGGGTAGCCGAGGAATCCGTAGGTGGTGAGGTCTTTGGAGGTGAGGTTCTCCTGCATTTCTTTGTAGCTGGGGACGCGCTCCAGCCAGCCGAGCGGCGTGATCATTCCCAGAAGGAGAGGCAGTTCGTAGTGCTGGACGACGTGACTCTGGACGAAGAGGACCGATTTCTCCGGATCGAGACCGGCCGCCAGGTAGTCGAGGATCACTTCTCGGGTGTTTCCGGCGATCTGCGAGGGGTCAGCGTAGTCGGTGGTGAGCGCGTGGATGTCGGCGATGAAGAAGTAGCACTCGTACTGCGGATCGTTCTGGAGGCGGACCCAGTTGTGGAGGGCGCCCATGTAGTTGCCGAGGTGGAGTTTGCCGGTGGGGCGCATGCCGCTGAGGACGCGCTTTTTGGCAGGAGATGTGGAGGTCGACACGGATTCCTTCGCGGGTGGTATGGCTTGGAATATTGTACGGGAGGCTAGCGATCGGACGCGGCAGCCTCACGGCGGCGCTCAGCGATGAGTTCGTCGGAGAGGCAGACACCTTCAGGGATATATTTGCGGACCAGCTGCTGGGCGTGCCGAATCCGCTGTGCAGCATTCATTCTGCGCAATTGGCGGTTCTTTATCAGGAGGACAGCCCGGACGGATTGGAGTCGCGGAGCAGAAATCATGTACGTTTTCATTATGGCAAAGAAGCGTCGCGGGAGTGGGACTGAGGTCCGGGAGGTCAAGACCGATAAGCCACTTCCTGAAATTCAAGGTTTGACGGCGAAGCAGTCTTCGGCGCTGGACCGCCTGTATGGTTTGATGCGTGAGGATTTTGCAGCATGTGGGGGCGGCGAAGCATTTCTGAAGCGGCTAAGGACGGATCCTGATCCGAAAAAGCGATGACCTTCGGCGGCCGCTTGGACGTTCGGAGAATCCTGGGGCGTGGGATGGCGTGCGCTGTAAGCTAAAGACCAGGAAGCGGACGTGAAGACGGCGATCAGCGTATCGAAAGAAGATTATCTGAAGGCGATTCTCGAAGCCGAGAGCGAGGGGCGGACAGTGATATCGGCGACGCTGGCGCACTGGCTGGAGG
>JBAVUB010000360.1:0-3044 GCA_049696575.1 Acidobacteriaceae bacterium
ACTCCGCCATCCTCACCTCAACCCTCACCAGGTTCCGCACGCTCCGCGCCGGCCGCTTGTCCTCGCTCACCACCAGCCGGAACGGCCCCGCCTTCCCCAGCGGCTTGCCATCCATCGCATCCGCCACCAGCACCATCCCCGGATGAAACTCCGGATCGATCTCCCCCAGCGCCACCACGCTCTTGTATCCGTCCGAACCCGTCGCCACCACGTAATTCCCCAGCGCCTTGCCCATCAGCTCCTTGCCGTGCGGCACGCCCAGATGCGCCAGCAGCTCCATCAGCGGCACCCCTGAGTACGTCTCCTTCGCATTCGTGTGGTGGTCGAGAATCGTCACCGTCTGGTGCGGATACGACTGCAGCGTCGCCGCTGTGAACACCCCGCGCTGCCCATCCATCCCCAGAATCACCAGAGTCGCCGCCGGCGCCGCCTCGCTCGCGCCCTCCGCGTGCGGCTTCTCCACCGTGCTCTCCAGCGGCACCGCGCTCGGCTGCAGCGGAGAAGGCCCAGGATTCACCACCCCTCCACTGGTGGGCGGACCCGGCTTCAGCGTCACGTTCACCGTCTCAGCCTTGTCTGCCACGCTCAGCTTCTGGTCCGCGGTCATGAACCCCTGCGCCGCAATATGCAGCTTGTAATCGCCCGCCGGCATTCCCAGCTCGGCTCGCCCATGCTCGTCGGTGATCAGCCGATCCCCCGCCGGACTCCCCGGCGTCACCAGAATCTCCGCCCCCGGCACGCCCGCCCCCGATGCATCCGTCACCACCACCGTCACCGGCGTATACGACTGGCCCCACGCCGCCAGCCCGCACAGCAGAACCGCCAGACCCGCCCACCTCACGCTTACCAATCGCCGCATGCGCATTTTTCTTTCCTCCGCGAGAACCCCTCTGGTACCGCACGAAAGAACGTCCCCGTCGCTCACCATCGTAATCCCTGTGTCCCGTTTCTCCTCAACCCATATTCTTGCCCTGCGATTACACTAAAGCTGCCATGGCTCACCTTCAGGACCAGCTCGACGAGATCACCTCCCAGACCCGTACCCTGGTCCAGCCCGAGCGTCTCGCCATCGGCGAGCGCGCCGTCGAAGAACTCTTCCGCGCCGGAAGCGAGGACCGCATTCTCCCCATCGGAGCCACCGCGCCCGCCTTCACCCTGCCCGATTTCTCCGGCCGCGCCGTCCGCTCCACCGATCTGCTCGCCCTCGGCCCCCTCATCGTCAATTTCTTCCGCGGCCGCTGGTGCCCCTACTGCGTCACCGAGCTTGAAGCCTGGCGCGACCTCTATCCCGCCCTCCGCGAACGCGGCGCCCTCGTCGTCGGCATCTCACCGCAAACCCAGCGCCAGAGCGACTTCACCGCCAGCCAGCACGCCATCCCCTTCCCGCTCCTCACCGACGCGGGCTGCGCCGTCGCCGACCAATTCCGCCTCGTCTGGACCGCCCCCGACTACCTCCGCCGCTACTACCGCGGCATCCTCCTCAACATCCCCTTCGTCAATGGCGACGAAAGCTGGCGGCTCCCCCTCCCCGCAACCTATGTCCTCTCGCCTGACGGGAAAGTCCTCTACGCCGAAGCCCACGCCGACTTCCGCGTCCGCCCCGAACCCGAAGACGTCCTCCGCGCCTTACCCGCCTTCGCCCGCAGCGAATAACGTACCGGCCCAAATTACAAATCTGTCATCCTGAGCGGAGCGAAGGACCTTGCGTTTGCTTTTTACCGGGTGCCCCGGGTCTCGCTTTTGAGCGGGTAACGAATCCGGCTAGCCCGGGTCTCGCTTTTGAGACTAGGGAAACGCGCGAAGCGCGCCGCTTTTGGTTTTCGGATTAGCACACCCCCGCTCACCCCTCCGGAACTTCCCTCGTCGAACCTGCGTATCCCCTCCCAGAGCCCCGGTGGCTCAAAAACCCAACAGGAGCCGTTTCCCATGCAGACCGTCGAACGCGTCATCATCAACGCCAGCCCCGCTGCCATCTGGCAGGTCCTCGCCGACGTCGAACGCTGGCCCTCATGGACCCCCACTGTCCTCGAAGTCGAGCCCCTCACCTCCAACGGCGCCAAAAACGGCCTCAAAGTCGGCGCGCGCTACCGCGTCGTCCAGCCCAAACTCCGTCCTGCTGTCTATGAAGTCACCGAATGCGCGCCCCACCAGGCCTTTACCTGGATCCAGAAAGCCCCCGGCGCCACCCTGATCGCCGAGCACCGCCTCACGGCCTCCGACCACTCCGGCACCGAAGTCGAGCTCTCTTTCGCCACCCAGGGCCTGTTCGGAGCGCTCCTCGGCGGCATGTACTCCAAAACCATCGCCGACTACGTCCGCACCGAAGCCCGCAGCCTGAAGCAACACTGCGAATCGATCGCCGCCGAAAAATCCGCCTGAGCCGGACCGCTCGTCGTGCGCTAATAGCACTTCGCTAACTGCCTTTGCTCGTCGTTAGCTCGCCGTTCGCTCGTTGCTCGCTCGTTTTTCGCTCGCCTTTCGCTATCCGCTCGCCTCAACGCTCCCGCTCATACCTCACATACCGCGGCTCCCACACATTCGCCGCGACCACCGCCTCCACATCCCCCTCCTTCAATTCCGACAACCCCTCCGCCACCGCCTGTCGCGCCACTGCCGCCGCAATCACCCGGCTCAACCTTCGCGACTCCGCCAGCGGCGGCAACAAGCTCGCACCGCGATCCTTCTCCACCGGCGACAGCTTCGCCAGCGTCCGCGCCGCCGTCATGATCATCGCGTCACTCACCCGCCGCGCCCGTGAAGCCACAATCCCCAGCGCCAGCCCCGGAAACACATAAGAATTATTGGTTTGATCGATGCAAAATTCCCGCCCCTTGAACTGCACCGGCGCAAACGGACTCCCCGTCCCGATCAGCGCCTTGCCGTCGGTCCACTGCAACAAATCCTCCGGCGTCGCCTCGCTCTTCGACGTCGGATTCGACAACGGGAAAATCACCGGCCGCTCCGTGTTCTTCGCCATCGCCCGAATCGCGTCCTCCGTAAACATCCCCGCCTTCGCCGCCACCCCAATCAGCACCGTGATCTTC
>JBAVUB010000361.1:0-3257 GCA_049696575.1 Acidobacteriaceae bacterium
GCCTTGCTGTTCCCCTCCATCTGCACCCTGAGCAATAGCCTTCCCGGCTGAATCAGTTTCAGCGATGTGGTTAATCCAGGAGCCTCTGCCGCCGGTATCTGGTCATTCTTTCCATGCGAAGTGGAGCCTCCATCGAACCACAGGCAGCCCTTCACTTCTTCTATGGCCCCATACAAACTCCAGCGATTCACGCAGCCCGTCCGAACCCATCGTTGCCGGGTGTTCACTCGATGATCTTCCCGGTGGCAACCCCGTGGTGCCGGCTGCAAAAATCCAATCTCGATGGTTTCCAAAAGCTGCGGGTCTCTTCCGTCGGAATAAAGTCTCTCCCCGTAAAGCTCACCCTTTCCCGCCAGCCCAACCGGACGAACCCATCCTCCCAATCCCGTTGTGCCGAATTCGAGCCCGGCAATGCACCGCCCCTGGTATTTCCGGGAATTCGCGAGGCATACGATCGTGCGGCTATAAGACAAACTGAACTCAGTTCACCGAAATTTGCCTCTACCATAAGCCCCCCCACGACCCCCGCGACAGATTCCCTCCGGTTCTTTCACGCTCGCTGGTAATACCGTCAAAAAACATCGGGGGACCACGGTGTCTCCCCGCAATCCCCCTCCATTCGCCAACGCAGCCTCGCCTCAGAGAGCGGTACCTTCGTACCGCCAGCCCCTCCGAATCTCCTTGCCTCCCAATCGCAAAAAACCTACCCTGAAAACAGGGAAAGCTCTGTCCGTGCCGACACGCGAACAGAGCTTTTTTCTTTTGCGCCAAACTGTCCTCGGCCCAGGCCTGGGACTTCGCTCGATAAGACTCCGCTCTTTGAGATTTCTGCGCGTGCCCATCGCATCGATCCGCCCCAGCCCTCGTCATGGCGGTTCGCCATGACTGCGGAGGGTTCAAAACCCTGCCATGCGATCGCCGATTCCTGCTCGCGGTCACTGCCTGATCCCGCCTGGAGGGTAATACCTGTTTCACGGTACCAGGGGATACCAATGGAATGAATCGCGTGCCGTACCCCCCAGGGGGGAGGGGGGTACCACCCTCCCCCCAACGGGAGAGTCAAGGGCCTACTGCACCCCGCACATCCCCTTCGCCTTCTCCATCTGCTCCGCCGTGTACTTCTTCGGGATCTTCACGTACTTCAGGTGCTGCTGCATCGACAATTCCTGCAGCGCGTCCAGGTTTTCCTTCGTCTCGCTGTATTTCTTCAACGGCAGCGTCGCCTTCACCGCGTCCACCACCTCCAGCTGTTTCACCGTATACGACTTGTAGGCCCCGCCCTCATTCTGGCTCGTCATCTCCTCCCACTCGCGAAAGATCACGCACCCGTCATTTCCCGACTGCATCCCCCACGCAAACGGTTGCTGATCCGCCGCCTTGTCCTTCGCAAAACTCGCCGTACCCATCGCCGTCGCCACCGTCAACCCCAATGCCACAGCCAACCCGACCCCACCTCTCACGCCATCCTCCAGAAAAAGATTTTTCCCGAGTCTACCAATTCCCGGTTCCTCGCCCGCCGCCGCACCCGCCACCCCCTGCAATCCACCGCGCGAACCCCGATAATAGCTTCAGCCCATGACCAAACACTCCGCCGGAATCCTTCTCTTTCGCCGCACTCAATACGGCCCCGAAGTCTTCCTCATCCATCCCGGCGGCCCCTTCTGGGCCAAAAAAGACGCCTGGTCCATCCCCAAAGGCGAGTACGAACGCGACGAAGACCCCCTCGACGCCGCCCGCCGCGAATTCCAGGAAGAAACCGGCGCCGCCATCGACGGCCACTTCATCCCCCTCGATGTCATCCGCCAGCCCGGCGGCAAAGAAGTCATCGCCTGGGCCGTCGAAGGCGACTTCGACCCCGCCACCCTGGTCAGCAACACCTGCATGGTCGAGTGGCCCCCGCGCACCGGCCGCATGATCGAAATCCCCGAAGTCGATCGCGGCGCCTGGTTCCCCATCGCCTTTGCCGAGAAAAAAATCTTCCGCGGCCAGGAGTTCTTCCTCGACCGCCTCCTCGCCGCCCTTCGCTAACCCTCAGCGCAAGCGCGCCCGCCGCCAACATTTCCCATGCGACTTTTTGCCCGCTGGAACGTACCACCACCAGGCCGCCTCCGCGATAATGCAGGAGCGGTCGCTCCTCTGCCGTGCCATCCGAATCCCGGAAACCCAGCAGAGAAACCTATGACGATTCCCGGTCAGCTTCTTCTCCTTGCTCTCGTCCTGGTCCCTTGCGTCAGCGCGCAACCAGCCGTCCCCCAGTCGAACCAAACCGCCGCCACCCCTCATCCTCCGGCAACCGAGCCCGAAGGCCTCCTGCACATCGACATCGTCGTCACCAATCCCGCCAGGAGCCCCGTAACCGGACTCACCGCCGCCGACTTTACCCTCCTCGACAACGGCCAGCCCGCGAAGATCGTCTCCTTCCACGCCTGGAGCGTCGCCACCCCGCCTCACCCTCCCGTCGACATCACCCTGCTTCTCGACACACTCCAGGTCCCCAGAGAACTGGAGACGATCGAGCACCAGCAGATCGAAAATTTCCTCCGCCAGAACGGCGGCCAGCTCCCGCAGCCCATTTCGCTCCTCATCCTCAATGACGGCGGTCTCTGGCAGGCCGGCCCGCCCTCCATCGACGGCACCATCCTCGCGGATGCCATCGCCCACAACCACGTCACCCGCTGGGGTCGCGGCGCCTGGGCCGCCGGCATCAACCAGTCGATGATCCTGGCGAACACAGGAACCATCGACGCCTTCAGCACCGCCCAGCCGCCTCCCATCGCTGCATTGCAGGCCCTCGGCGCGTTCGCCGCCGCTGAACGCCGCGAGCCCGGCAGAAAACTCCTCCTCTGGTTCGGTCCAGGCTGGGGTGTCGCCAGCGGCAACAACCCCAACGTAGCCACCGATTCCCAACAGCAGAAGCAGACCCTCTTCGACCACATCGCCTGGTTCTCCACCCTCCTCCGCCTTGCGCGCATCAGCATTTGCAGCGTCTCTCCGGTCAATCTGCGCCCCGCCACAAGCGGGCAAGTTGAAATTCCACCGCCCGACTTCGCCTCCCTCGCCCTGCATCCGGCTACCTCGCCCAATGACGCGACCACCCTCGCCCTCAACCGCCAGGTCCTCGCCATCGAAGGCGGCGGCAGCGCGCCCGATCCCGCTTCCGGCGATACCATCCGGCTTCTCAACGACTGCCTGCGCGCCCCCAGCGCCTTCTACACCCTCACCTTCAACCCCGCGCCCGCCCAGCACGTCGACGAGGT
>JBAVUB010000362.1:0-14576 GCA_049696575.1 Acidobacteriaceae bacterium
CAGGGAGCTATGGCAACGAAGGTGAGCAGCCCGGTGGAGAGCGATTTTTCGCAGCAGCTGCGGGAGTGGATCGAAGCGTTTGACGATGTGGTGGTGGGCGAGGGTCCGGAGCAGGGCGCGGAACTGCTGACGGCGCTGAAGCAGCGGGCGCGCGAAGCGGGAATCGCGCAGTCGAGCGAGCTGACCACGCCGTACATCAACACGATTCCGAAGCATGAGGAAGTACCGTATCCGGGCGACCGCGCGCTGGAGCGGCGGATTGAGGCGCTGATCCGCTGGAACGCGATGGCGATGGTGCACGTGCAGAACAAGAAGGACCACGGCATCGGCGGACACATCGCAACGTATTCGTCGCTGGCGACGTTGCTGGAGGTGGGGTTCAACCATTTCTTCCATGCGAAGTATGGAGAACAGCCGGGCGACTTTGTTTATTTCCAGGGACACGCGAGCCCAGGAATTTATGCGCGGGCATTTTTGCTGGGGCGGCTGGATGAGCAGCGGGTGCTGAACTTCCGGCACGAACTGCGGGAGACGCCCGGATTGTCGTCGTATCCGCACCCGTGGCTGATGCCGGATTTCTGGAGCTTCCCGACGGTGTCGATGGGGATCGGACCGCTGAACGCGGTGTATCAGGCGCGGTTCATGCGGTATCTCGAAAACCGGGGGCTGATCGAGAAGACGCCGCGGAAAATCTGGGCGTTTGTGGGCGACGGAGAAACGGACGAGGTGGACACGCTGGGCGCGCTGTCGCTGGGGCGGAGGGAGAAGCTCGACAATCTGATCTTCGTGGTGAACTGCAACCTGCAGCGGCTGGACGGGCCGGTGCGCGGGAACGGGCGCATCATCGACGAGCTGGAGGCGGTGTTTCACGGCGCAGGCTGGAACGTGATCAAGGTGATCTGGGGTTCGGACTGGGATGAGCTCTTCGAGCGCGACCATACGGGGCTGCTGCTGAAGCGGATGGAAGAGTGCGTGGACGGCGAGTATCAGGCGTTCAAGGCGAAGGGCGGCGCTTATATTCGCAGCGAATTTTTCGGGAAGTATCCGGAGCTGCTCAAGCTGGTGGAGCACATGTCGGACGATGAGATTTTCCATCTGCATCGTGGCGGACATGATGCGAGGAAGATTTACAACGCGTACAAGCGGGCGGTGGAGCACAAGGGCGGGCCGACGGTGATTCTGGCGAAGACGGTGAAGGGTTACGGGCTGGGCAGCACGCAGGCGCGCAACGCGTCGCACCAGGAAAAGAAGGTGGCGGACGACGCGCTGGTGGAGTTCATCCGGCGGTACGATCTGCCGATTGGGGAAGCGGACGCGAAGGCGGGGAAACTGTATCGTCCGGCGCAGGATTCGCCGGAGATGGTGTATATGCATGCGCGGCGGCAGGGGCTGGGCGGGTACACGCCGAAACGCGACGTGCCGAAGATCGACTTTAAGGCGCCGACGCTGGAGTCGTTGCGCGAGTGGACAGCGGGATCGAAGGGGCGCGCGGTTTCGACGACGATGGGCTTCGTGAGCATGCTGCGGCACCTGATGAAGGACCCGGAGATCGGCAAGCTGATGGTGCCGATTGTGCCGGACGAGGGACGGACGTTCGGCCTCGAGTCGGCCATCAAGCAGGTGGGCATCTACGCGAGCGAGGGTCAGAAGTACAAGCCGCACGATGTGGATATGGTGCTGTCGTACCGCGAGGAAAAGGACGGGCAGATTCTGGAGGAAGGGATCACGGAAGCGGGGGCGATGGCGTCGTTCACGGCGGCAGGGACGGCTTATGCGAATTACCACGTGCCGACGATTCCCTTCTATATGTACTACTCGATGTTCGGATTTCAGCGCGTGGGCGACATGATGTGGGCGTTTGCCGATGCGCGGGGCAAGGGCTTTCTGATGGCCGGCACCGCTGGGCGCACCACGATGATGGGCGAGGGGCTGCAACATCAGGATGGGCACAGCCATTTGCTGATGAGCGTGATTCCGACGTGCAAAAGCTACGACCCGGCGTATGTCTACGAGCTGGCGGTGATCCTGCAGGACGGCATGAAGCGGATGTATGAGGACGGCGAGGATGCTTTCTACTACATCACGATGTACAACGAGGACTACGCGATGCCGGAGATGCCGGAGGGCGCGCGGGAAGGGATCGTGCGCGGCATTTACAAGCTGAAGGCAGCGCCGGGAGGCAAGGCGGTGGCGCAGCTGTTCGGGAGCGGTCCGATTCTGAATGAGGTACTGCGCGCGCAGGAGATTCTTGCGGAGAAGTACGGGGTCGCGACGGATGTCTGGAGCGTGACCAGCTACAGCGAGCTGCGGCGCGAGGCGCTGGGCGTGGAGCGGTGGAATCGGCTGCATCCGGCAAAACCGGAGAAGACGCCCAACATCGTATCAGTGCTGGGCAAGACGAAGGGGCCGATTATCGCGGCAACCGATTATATGAAGGCGGTGGCGGATCAGCTTTCTCCGTGGCTGACGACGCGGCTGGTTTCGCTGGGGACGGATGGGTTCGGGCGCAGCGACAATCGCGAACAGCTGCGGCGGCATTTCGAGGTGAATGCGGAATCGGTGGCAGCGGCGACGCTGTCGAAGCTGGCGCGCGAGGAGAAATTCGACGCGAAGAAGGCGCAGAAGGCGCTGGGCGAACTGGGAGTGGATGCGGAGCGGGGCGATCCGGCGCACATGTAGGCCGGCTTTTGCTCGAAAGCAGCGCAGGATGGGTTTTTGTCATCATGACAATGGCGTCATGGAGGCAGCCTCTGGCTTGACAGCGCAGATTCGATCCTAGAGTCTGAAATCAGAGGCACACTTAGGTTCATATCTCGTGCCTGGAACGGTAGAAACCCACCGAGGTACGCTTGAAATCTTCCGTTTTTCTTCCCGCGGTTCTGTTGTGCATCGCATTTTTGTCGGCGGCTGAAGCCCAGGTCACAACGCAGCAGCCGTTTCCTCCGGGGTATCAACCGGCGGCGGAGACGATTACAACCAGCGCCGAGGGCTCGACGTATGTGCCGATGGACAGCTGGATCTATCCGGCGCTGGACCGGCTGCATTCTCTCGGCTATGTGGACTCGGCGTTTGTGGGGATCCGGCCGTGGACGCGGTTGAGCATCGCACACATGCTGGAGGAGAGCGCGGACCGCATCGACACGGACCAGAATAACGATGAAGCGCGCAGCCTCTATCTGACGGTGCTCAAGGAAGTACAGCCGGACATCGACAATGCAACGGAACTGAATCATCCAAGCGGAGAGCTGGAAAGCGTCTACACGCAGATGCGCGGCATCAGCGGGACGCCGCTGCGAGACAGCTTTCATCTGGGGCAGACGATCATCAACGACTACGGGCGGCCGTACGAGAGCGGGTTCAATAATTACTCGGGATTCAGCGCGAGGGCGGAGGCGGGGCGATTCACGCTGTATTACCGAGGGGAATATCAATACGCGCCGAGCGCGACCGGGTATTCGCCGGCGCTGTACACGTTTCTATCGTGCGACGTCGACTATATCGCCATTAACTCGACGACGGGGGTCTGCGCTCCGACGCCGAATCAGGCCACGATTCCGGGAGGGCCGATTGCGACGGCGAACAACGCGCGGCTGCTGGAGGGGAACCTCTCGTACCACCTGCTGGGGCACGAAATTTCGTTTGGAAAGAGCGACCACTGGCTGGGGCCGGATCAGGGCGCGAGCATGTTGTGGAGCAACAACGAGCAGGGTATTTATCATTTCCAGATCGATCGCGTGGAGCCGCTGCGAATTCCTGGAGTGTCGCGAGTAACAGGGCCATTTCGGTACGTTTTTTTCATCGGCAGTCTGAAGGGGCACACTTCTCCGAACGATCCGTGGGTCCATGTGGAGAAGATCAGCATGAAGCCGACGAAGGACCTGGAGTTGGGATTCAGCCGCATGGTGCTGTGGGGCGGCAAGGGATTCGAGCCGATCACGCTGCACACCTTTCTGAAAAGCTTTTTCAGCGTCACCTCGGGCGCCGGCGAAACGGGGACGCGCAATGACCCCGGGGCGCGCTTCAGCAGTTTCGATTTCGATTGGCGGCTGCCGTACCTGCAGAAATGGCTCACGTTGTATACGGATTCGTTCGCGCACGACGAAGTGAACCCTCTCGATGCGCCGCGGAGAGCCGCGTACCATGTGGGACTCTATCTGGCGCAGTTCCCGGTCCTGCACCAACTCGACCTGCGGGTGGAGGGCGCGAATACGGAACCTGCGAGCCACAGCAACGGACAACCGCCGTACGCGCCGATTAATTTGGGGCAATTTTTCTATTACCAGGTGGTGCAGCGGCAGGGGCCAACCAACGAGGGGTTTCTTCCGGACTGGGTTGGGCGCGAGGGCAAGGGCGGCCAGGCGTGGCTGACGTATCATCTGTCGGGCAACGAGGATATTCAGTTCATGTACCGGAATGCGAAGGCGTCAGCGCTGTTTCTTCCCGGCGGAACCACGCAGAACGACTTCGAGGGTTCGGTTGTAAAGCGGATCGGGAAGGATATTGAGGTCAAGGGCTGGGTGCAGTACGAGGGGTGGAAGGCGCCGATCTACATGACGGGGGCGCAGAGCGACACGACCGCGGCTGGGCAGATTACGTGGTATCCGCGGCAGAAGGACTAGCCGTCCAGGCGGAGGCGCGCTTCGCGCGCAAAGATCCACAACCGAGAGTCTCCGGGGAATCCCGACGGATTGGTTTGATAATCAGAGGCTAGCTGCGCAGGCGGGCGAGCAGATCCTGAGGGTGGACGGGCTTGGCGAGGATCTCGAACTCGTGGCCCTGAGCGCGGACGCGGTCGAGGAGATCGGCGGTGGCGGCCTGGCCGGAGAATAAGAGGATTTTGCAGCCGGGCAGCATGGCGCGAATCTGAATGGCGGCATCGATACCGTTCAGGTCGGTCATGATGACATCGCTGATGAGCATGTCGGGCTTGAGGATCTGCGCCATCTCGACGGCCTTCTCACCGCTGTACACGGCGGTGGCGTCGAATCCGGCCTGGTTGAGAATGATCGCGAGGGTATCGGCGATCACGCGCTCGTCATCGGCGACGAGCACCCTGGGTTTCGCCTGCTGTTCGGACATTCGTCTCTTACCGCTTCCTCGCCGTCCAATGAATCGGAAGAATGGAGATTGCAGAATCGCCGGGCGGACTCCTGGGGAAACCGATCCGGGATGGCCTGCACCACTACGTCTGATGATACGCTTTCTTCGGGAGATGCTTCACCCAGCTGCAACGCTCCCGCCCGAAGTTATCAAGCCCACGGATCTTAACGGAACCCTGTCGTTGGCACCATTATGCTGAGCGGATACCCCCCGCTTCTCAGGAGTGACGGGCCTGACTCATATGACCGATCCCATCATCCAGGCACGGCAGGTCGAGAAGTACTACGCCCAGTCGAAGGACGCGCGTATCCTGGTGATCGCGCCGACGGATCTGGCGATTTATCCGGGCGAGATCGTGGCTTTGCTGGGGCCTTCGGGATCGGGAAAATCGACGCTGCTGCGGATGCTGTCAGGGCTGTCGCGGCCCTCGGCGGGCAAGGTTTTGTGGCATGGGAAGGAGCTGGACTCGACGACGGAGATTAATGTCTCTATCGTTTTTCAGAGCTTCGCGCTTTTTCCGTGGCTGACGGTGCTGGAAAACGTGGAAGCACCGCTGAAGGCGCGGGGTATGGAGGCGCAAAAGCGGCACCGTCGGAGCCTGAAAATCCTGGACACGGTGGGCCTGGACGGATTTGAGGCGGCCTACCCGAAGGAGCTTTCCGGCGGGATGCGGCAGCGGGTGGGGTTTGCGCGGGCGCTGGTGGTGGAGCCGGAAGTGCTGTTCATGGACGAGCCGTTTTCGGCGCTGGACGTGTTGACCGCCGACAATTTGAGGAGCGAGCTGCTGGAACTGTGGCAGAAGAAGACGATCCCGACGAAGGCGATTTTCCTGGTCACGCACAACATCGAGGAAGCGGTGCTGCTGGCGGATCGGATTATCGTGCTGGGGCGCAACCCGGGCCATGTGCGCACGGATTTCAAGGTTGCGCTGGCGCATCCGCGCGAGCGGAAGAACCAGGCGTTCACGGCGCTGGTGGACTACATCTATAAGGTGCTGACGAAGCCGGACGTGGCGCCGACCGAAGTGCCGGTGCTGGCGGACGGGCGGCGGGTGCGCGACCAGCGGCAGATGCGCTACGAGATGCTGCCGCATGCGCGGCCGGGCGGGATCGCCGGATTGCTGGAGCTGATTATCGATCTGGGTGGGCGCACGGACATCTACAAGCTGGCAGACGAGCTGGCATTTGAGATCGACGATCTGTTCCCCATCGTGGAGGCCGCGCAGCTGCTGGGTTTCCTGAAGGTGGAAGAAGGCGATGCGGCCATCACGCCGGAGGGCAAGGCGTATGCGGAGTCGGAGATTCTGAAACAGAAGGAACTGTTCCGCGAGGCGGCGATCGATCACGTGCTGCTGCTGCGGCAGATTACGCGCGCGCTGGCGAACAAGAGCGACCACTCGGTTCCAGAGGAGTTTTTCCTGGACATGCTGGACGAGCAATTCAGCGACGAGGAATGCCGGAACCAACTGGAAACGGCGATCAACTGGGGACGCTACGCGGAGCTGTTCGACTGGGACGATGCGCGGCGGCGCTTCACATTGCACGTCCATGAGGGCGAGGAAGGCGCGGAGCTGCCGCCCGACGAAGCGAGCAAGGAGCAGGAGAAGGTCGGATGAGGCCGCGCCTCACGCTCTCACGGGCCTTCGTGATGGAGCGGACCTGGCCGTTCTTCATCGATGTGAGCGTGGCGGCGGCGCTGCTGGCGGGCTTCTACGCGATTTTGTGGGTGGCGAAGTTCTGGTTCAGCTCGGCGATTCCGGAAGTGGAGATTTACCGGTCGCCGGCGCACCTGCCACTCTACGCGTTTTATTCCGTGGTGCGGATTTTTGTGGCGTACGCGCTGAGCCTGGTGTTCGCGGTCGCCTACGGATACACCGCGGCCTACAACAAGCGGCTGGAGTCGCTGCTGATCGCGACGCTGGACATCCTGCAGTCGATCCCGGTGCTGAGTTTTTTGCCGGGGGTGATGTTGGCGATGATGTCGCTGTTCCCTTCGAAGCAAATGGGCATCGAGATGGGCGCGATCCTTTTGATTTTTACCGGCGAGGTGTGGAACATGGCGTTCAGCTTCTACACGTCGCTGAAGAGCATTCCGCGCGAGCTGATGGAGGCCACGGCCATCAACCGCTTTTCGCGGTGGCAGAGGCTGTTCCAGCTGGAGCTGCCGTTTGCGGCGATCGGGCTGGTGTGGAACTCGATCGTGTCAGTGGCCAACGGATGGTTTTTCCTGATGGTCTGCGAGATGTTTCCGGTGGGCAGCAGGAATTTCCGGCTGCCGGGGCTGGGATCGTATCTGCAGACGGCGGCGGCGCACGGCGATTTCATGGCGGTGACCTGGGGGCTGATCACCATGGTGCTGATCGTGGTGATCACCGACCAGCTGTTGTGGCGGCCGCTGATTGCGTGGTCAGACAAATTCAAATTTGAAACCGTGGAGAGCACCGATCGGGTGACGTCGCCGGTGCTGGATGCTCTGCGCAACTCGAGCGTGGTGGGGATGATCAACCGTTACACTTTCCGGCCAATGGCGGAGCGGTTCTACATGGATGCAGCGGCGCGGCGGAAGCGCAGAAAGCCAAAGCCGGTGGGCGGCGAGTCGAAGAGAGGCTCGATGGCGTTGTATCTGATCGCCGGAACGGTGCTGTTGATCGTGATCGGCATCGCGGCATTCCATGCGCTGCTGCTGCTGAAGGGCATGCGCGGAGCGGATTTTCTGCGGCTGCTGGCCGGGGCAGGGCTGACGCTGCTGCGCGTGAACGCGGCGCTGCTGATCGGGTCGCTGTGGACGATTCCGGTGGGCGTGGCGATCGGTTTCAATCCGCGGCTGTCGCACATCCTGCAGCCGATCGCGCAGATTGCGGCGTCGTTTCCGGCGACGGCGCTGTTTCCACTGATCCTGGTGGCGCTGATGCGAGTGGGGATTGGGCTGGGAGTCGGGTCAGTGGTGCTGATGCTGCTGGCGGCGCAGTGGTACATCCTGTTCAACGTAATTGCGGGGGCGCAGGCGATTCCGTCGGAGCTGCGGGAGGTCTCGCGGCTGTTCCGGTTCAGGGACGTGCAGCGCTGGACCACGGTGATCCTGCCGGGAATTTTTCCGTTTCTGATTACAGGCTTGATTACGGCGTCGGGCGGGGCGTGGAACGCATCGATTGTGGCGGAATATTTTCAGCTGAAGGGGCGGGCGCTGTCGACGCTGGGATTGGGGGCGCAGATCAGCACCGCGAGTACGGACGGGAATTATCCGGTGTTGCTGGCGGCGACGATGATCATGGCGCTGATTGTTGTGACCATCAACCGGCTGGTGTGGCGGCCGCTGTATCACCTGGCAGAGACGAAGTACCGGCTGGAGTAAAAGAAGGCGTTCAGCGTTCAGCGTTCAGTCACTTGCTGACGAGGACGAAGGCTCCCCAATAATAAGGAAGGTCGCGGCCGTAGCGTTTACGAACGACTTCACGTTCGGCGAGCTGGGCCTGGCGGAGGGCTTCGGGTTTGTCGAGGCCGGTGAGCCATTTGGCGTAGAAGAGGGCCATGAGCTCCTGGGTTTCCTGATCGGGAACCGACCACATGCTCATCATGACGGCGCCGGCGCCGGCTTCCTGGAGCGCGCGGCGGAGGCCGAAGACGCCCTCGCTGTTGCCCTGTTCGCCGAGACCCGTTTCGCAGGCGCTGAGGACGACCAGCTCGGTGCCCTGCAGGTTGAGCTGGCTGGCCTCGTAGGCGGTGAGGATGCCGTTGTCGGCTCCGGGAGTGGGGGCCGCGCCGGAGCGGGTGCGATTGGCGCCGGCGAAGAAAAGTCCGGAGTGGAGCATGGGGTCGTCGGATGCGCCGCGGAGACGCACGGTGCGGCCGGAGTTATCGGGCGCAGGATGATCTTCGAGGAAGAAGCCATGGGTTGCGATGTGGACGACGCGCGGGGCGCGGACATTCTGGATGGAGGTTTTGAGAGCGCGGTCGCCGGTGTAGAGCGTGGTTTGCCAGCCGGACTGGCGGAGGAGCTTGTCAATGGCGGTGACTTCGGCTTCGGTGCCGGGAAGCGCGGGAAGGGGCGCGCCGGTGAGGTCGACCGAGCGCGAGGAAGCGGACTGGGTTGAGGCGGTCACTGGGGCGGCTGCGAGGTCGAACTTTGGATTGCCGAGGAGGACTGCGGATTTGACGGTTGGAGCAGCTTGCACGCGGAGGAGATCGCGGGTGCTGTTAACGCAGCGCAGCTGATACTTCTCGAGGAGCAGCTTGCCAGTGGAGTCGGAGAGCAGGCCGATGGGGATCTGGTTGAGGACTCCGTCGGCGGCGAGGTAGACACGCTGGGCGCCGGTGAGTGCGGGCTCGAGGGGCTTCCAGAAGGCGTCGTAGGCGGCACTGGAGTTTATTGGGGCTGCGGCAGGAGCGTTGGAAGGAGTGGCGGCGGGCTCGGGCTCGATGGAGACGCCGCGGGTTTTGGCGACGACGGAACGGAAGTTAGCGAGGGGCGCGGCTTCGAGCTGCTTTGCGTCGCCGAGAACAATGAGGGTGGGATATTGCGATTTGGGTGTGACGACGAGAGCGACGTAGATGAGGTTGGCGAGGAAGGTGTGGCCGTTGTTGACCTGGAACTTCGTGATTTCGACGGCAGCTTCGCCGGGCTTGAGGGCTTTCTGCACGTCGCGCCAGGTAGCGACGGAGAGGGTTTTCTGCTGCGAAAAGGTCGCAGAGACGTGGGCGAGGGCTTCTTCGGTCTGATTGATCACGTCGCTGAGCTGCTTGATCTGGGCGCGGTTGCCGGAGGCGGATGAGGAGAGCGCGGCAAATTGCGCCTTTTCCTGAGAGAGCTTGTCGAGGAGCGCGAGCGCGGGGCGATTGCCGCTGGCGACAAGGCGGGCGCGACTGGCGGCGGAGCTTTCGGCGATGAAGCCACGCTCGGCGAGCAGGGTGTCATACATCCTGCCGGCCATAGCAGGATAGAGCTCGTGATATCTAGTGATGAAGCTGTAATAGATCGGGAAGGTTCCAGGCAGGGTGGCGTAGGTAACGAGACGATCCTGTTCGCTCATGGTCCAGGAGTTGGCATTCCACAGGGCGAGGCGGGCCGCGATGTACCGGTCGAACCAGGGCTGCGCGCGATCAGGCCGATCCCACGCATAGTAAAACAGGGCGACGTTGATGTCGTTTTCGTCGAGGATGGGATTGTCGATACCGTAGGTGCGGTTGAGGATATCGATGGAGCGGAGGTAAAGCGGTTCTCCTTCCTGGTAGCGCTGCTCGTTCTTATAGACATTGGCTAAGTTGCCGAGATAATTGGCGAGATTCGGGCTGTTGGGGCCATCGGACTTTTCGCTGAGATCGATGGCGTTTTTGAAATAGGTTTCGGCCTCTTTCTGGGCGCCGGCGTCGGAGACAAGCTCGCCGACCTGATTCCAGGTAGCCCCGAGCTGGCTGTTATACGCCGGACCAGCATGCGTGTAGATAGCGATCGCGCCTTTAAGCACGCTGGCGGCGCCAGGGTACTTGCCCTCCTGGTGCAGGAGGCTGGCACCGTCGCAGAGCACCTCGGCAACGTGCGGGTCGTCCTGGCCGTACGCCTGGACGGCGGCGGTGAGGGAGTCGCGGAAGTCGTGTTCGGCTTCACCCCAGCGGCCGTGCTCGGCGTAGAGATCGGCCAGATGCAGCAGGACGGCGCTGACATCTTTGTTTTGCTGGACGCCTGGCGGGCTGGCTTTGAAGTTGTCGAGGGCGCGATGGAAGGCGATGTCGGCGTCAGCATACTCGTCGATATCTTTGTACAGGCGGCCAAGCCGGTCGAGGGCGAGGCCGACGCGGCGGTCGCTGGGGCCGAAGGTGGCAGCAGCGACTTTGGTGGCCTCGATCTGGACGGTAATGGCCTGATCGAATTGTCTCTGATTGTCGAGCTGGTCGGCCTGCTGGGAGAGCTGGGCAAAACGGGCTTCCTGGGCGGAGGCCAGAGACGCGGCGAAGAAAAACAGAGCGAGGGCAAGGGGTTTCATTGGGGATTCCTGGTACATTGGCCGGTCGCGGGGGGAATGTCAAGGAGAAGCCGCTGGGAGCAAGGAGCGGGGAGCTGGGAGCTGAGAGCAAAAGCGGATTGGCGATTTAGATTTCGACTTCGCCTTCGAGATAGAAGACGCATTCGCCTTCGAGCTCGGTGCGGTCGCCGCGCAGGCGGCACAGGACTTTGCCGCCGCGGGGCGAGGCTTGGAAGGCGGTGAAGTCGGTCTTGCCGAGACGCGGTGCCCACCAGGGCGCGAGCATGCAGTGCGCTGAGCCCGTGACGGGATCTTCGGGAATGCCTTTGACCGGGGCGAAGTAGCGGCTGACGAAGTCGTACGCGGGGTCGTCGCTTTTGGCGGTGACGATAAGGCCACCCTTGCCGAGGCGGATGAGGGCGGCCATGTCCGGGGCGAGGGCGCGGAGAGTTTTTTCGTCGGGCAGGAGCGCCATGTAGTTGAAGTCGTTTTCGGTGACCTCGAGGGGCGCGACGCCGATGGCTTCGGCGAGGCCGGGCGGCGTGGGGACGGGCGCGGATGGGCGCGTGGGGAAATCCATGACGTAGCCGGCGCCATTTTTCTTCACGGTGAGGGGGCCGCTGGCGGAGTGGAAGACGACCCGGGTGCGGGTGGGCTCGATGCGCTCCATGACGACGGCGGCGCTGGCGAGGGTGGCGTGGCCGCAGAGAGGGACTTCGGTGGCGGGAGTGAACCAGCGGAGTTTGTAGTCGCTGCTGGAGGGGACGAGGTAGGCGGTTTCGGCGAGGTTGTTTTCGGCGGCGATGGCCTGGAGGGTTGGATCGTCGAGAAAGCTTTCGAGGGGAATGATGGCAGCGGGGTTGCCGGCGAAGCGGCGGGTGGTGAAGGCGTCAACATGGTAGATGGGGGCGCGCATGGATGATTTTCGCCTGGGCGGACGGGGTTGGGCAAAGGCAGGGTGGGGAGAACTCGAAGACGCTGTTCGCTCATGGCCGGACCCACGGGGGCGATGCCTTTCGGGACCGACTCCATCAGCGCCCGGCTCACTTCAGCGATACGGTGCCGTACAGCAGATACAGGAGAACGATGCCGCCGAGTGCGGAGAGCAAAAAGCTCAGGAGCGTGCCAATCGGGAAATATTCAGCGAATCGGGCTTCTTTGAATTCCGGGAAACGAGCGATGGATTTGCCGGTCAGGATGAGACCGACCAGGGCTGGCGACTGCATGGCCATGGCGGTAATGACCAAAGCTCTCTCGATCCATCCGATGTAGAGTCCCGCGTTTCCCAGTTGCGCCGGCGGCTCCTCGCCAATGTTCTGTGCAATGCCTCTGGTCAGATAGCGAATGAGGTATCCTCCGCCAAATACGATACCGACGTAGATGATTGCGGTTTCCAATATTCGATTCGTGGCGGAGGACGAGACTCTGATTGCATCAACCAATGCGACGAGGGGGCTTCTGGTTATCAGCAGAGCGGCAATCACCAGGGCTGCGAAATGCAGCGCCTGATCCATCAGAAATGTCGCGCCGTTGTCGGAAAGAGATCTTCGCGCAATCAGCTGAGCCTTCAAGTTGTCGATCAGGAGATGAGAAAGGAGATAGCCAGCTATGACGGCCTGGCTTCGGATGGACAGAAAGTGGACGTGTCCAAAAAACATAAGACAGGCCCACGCCAGCACGTAATGCGTTGCGCCGTGAAGGAGCAAGGGCATGGGACGCTTACCTTTGTTTCGGATCATCCATCGCGACTGAAAGGGGAAATCGCCGAGCAGGTGTGCGAGCAGCAGAGCCATGAGAGCGACGAGGAGCGGTTGCATATAAACGTCCAAATTTGGTTTTTTGTACGAAACTGTACAAACTCAAAAATACGCCTGCACGATTCGCTTCATGGTGTCGGCAGTCTCAACCAGATGCCAAAAGTACCCCCTCTTGAGATTTCTCGAGACGGTGGAGATATCGAGAGAGAGCTTTCTGGCTGTTTGCTCCTGCCGGGAGGTCTTGATTTGCATATTGATCGTTGCCCACTGTCTCGCGGTGGTTCTTTCAAGCAGAGCGTCCTGGAGGCGATAAATCGTATTCGCAATCGAGTCGAAGATCTCTATTCCAGACTCGAAGCTGGTGAGAATGCGGTACTTCGGAGAGCCGAGTTTCAACCGATCAGCGGCCTTGCGGGCTCTCTCGAAAGCTTCGCCGCCACCGTAGAGGTTGACCGGCTTGCGGCGAGCCCCACTTACCGAACCCATACCCACCGCGATCCAGAGACTGAATGGGTAAAAGAGCCGGCGCAGATCCAGTATCACGTCCGGAACGTAATCCAGTTTACGCAGAATCACCTGAAATTCATCCCACACCGTTACTGTGTAAGGAGAGAAGATTCGCTTTTGCGTGAGATGGAGTCGCGATATCGCAGCCAGGCGGCGATCTCGTTTGGAGCGGAACGATTGGATCCTCCGGGATCCAACGATATCGGCGGTGATGACTGCATAGCATTTTGAACTGGATTTGGGCGTCATGAGGTAGTTGTACGAATTCGTACAAATTTTGATATTTGTACAAATCTGTACCAAAGTCAAGGAAGCTGGCGCCGGCGGCCCGGTTATCGCAGGACAGGTCCGTTTCTGTCCGTTACCGGAAGCTGCTTTCAGGCGCTGGATTCGGCGACCAGGCGTTTCCAGGTGCGTTGGTTGCGGCGGAAGCTTTTCTTGAGGTCTTCGAGGATGCGTTCGAAGTCCGCGTGTTCGCGGAGGCGGTTCCAGGCAGGGTTCTTCGCGAACCAGGGATAGTTTTCGTTGCCGAGATAGATGGCGCGGCGCAGCCAGTGGAGGGCTTCACTCTCGTCGCCATCGACGGCGAAGTAAGTGGCGAGGCGATAGGCCATCTCGGCGTCGGCTTCGGCGGCGGCGATGGATTCTTCGCCGATGAGCGACGCGGCGCGGGCACGGTCGCCCATCTGGACATAACACATAGCAAGAGTGGGTACGGCGATGCGCATGGAGCTGTCGTCGCGGATGACGGCTTCGAGCATGTCGATGGCCTGGTGGAGGTCGCCCTGGCGCATGCGCTGATAGGCGAGCGAGGTGCGGAGGAGCGGATATTTCGGTTCGAGGGTGAGGCCCTTCTGCAACTCTTCTTCGGCTAGCTCGAGCTGGTTCTGGTACTGGTAGACGCGGGCGCGATGGTTGTAGACCACGGCGGCGTTGGAGGGGTTGAGCATGAGGGAGCGGTGAAACTGCGCGAGCGCTTCCTCGTACATGCCATCGGCACGCAGGGTGATGCCGGCGACGAGGTGGACGTTCCAGTCGTTGGCGGCGGTGCGGAGGAGGTGTTCGATGCCGTGGCGGGCGCTCTCTTTTTCGCCGCGGGAGAGCAACATGTAAACGCGGTAGAGGTTGGCTTCGACGGAGCCGGGGTCGAGCTCGAGGGCGCGGTCGAGGGCTTTGCGGGCGGCGATGACGTGGAGGTGGCCGCCGAATCCATAGCGAATGTACTGGAGCTGGGCGACGCCGAGGCCGCTCCACGC
>JBAVUB010000363.1:0-3243 GCA_049696575.1 Acidobacteriaceae bacterium
ATTGCTGCGACGAGGTCGGGCTGCTGGTGCTGGAGGAGATCCCCGGCTGGCAGCACATCGGCGACGAGGAATGGAAGCAGGTGGCTGTCGATAATGTGGGGCGCATGATCCGGCGCGACTGGAACCATCCGTCGGTGGTTCTGTGGGGCGTGCGCATCAATGAATCGAAAGACGACCACGATTTCTATACCCGCACCAACGCGCTGGCACACGCGCTGGATAGGACTCGGCAGACTGGCGGCATCAGGAATTTCCAAGGATCGGAGTTTCTGGAAGATGTTTTCACCATGAACGACTTTGGAATTCCGCTGAGGCCGCCGAATCATCCGCGTTACCTGAACACCGAGTTCGTGGGGCACACGTTTCCCACCAAAACCACCGATGATGATGAGCGCCAGCGCGAGCATACGCTGCGCCATGTGCGAATTCATGACCAGATCGCGTCGGATCCGCAATATGCCGGGGGCATTGGCTGGTGCGCGTTCGACTACAACACTCATGCCAATTTCGGTTCGGGCGACCGCATCTGCTATCACGGCGTGGCGGATATTTTTCGCGAACTTAAGGCGGCGGGCGGTTTCTATCGATCGCAGTGCGACCCGGCTGAGGAGATCGTGCTCGAGCCTGCGTTCCACTGGGCGCGTGGCGATGAGTCGGTGGGCTTCACGAAAGCAGCCGTCTGCTCCAACTGCGAAACGCTGAAGCTGTTTTCGCGCGCGGGCAGCATCGAGGGAAACCCCTGGAAGCTGCTGGCGGAGAAAAGCCCGGATCGCGAGGAATTTCCGCACCTGACTTATCCGCCGTTTGTTTTCGAGATGCGCGGCTACCGCGCCGGATGGGGCGATCTGCGGATCGAGGGGTATATCGCGGGAAAAATGGTCATCTCGAAAACGCTCTCGGGACGAGGGGTCGACAGCAAATTCGTTCTGCTCCCGGATGATTACGGTCTGATCGCCGATGGGGCTGACGCGACCCGTGTTGTGCTGCGCGTGACCGACGAGTTCGGCGCGACGCGCCCGTATGCCAACGATCCCATCGCTTTCACGCTGGAGGGGCCGGCCGAGTTGATCGGGGATAATCCCTTTTCGCTTATCGGGGGAACGGGGGCCGTCTGGATTCACGCGCGGGAGCAGGCGGGGACGGCGCGCCTGACGGCAAAACATCCGAGCCTGGGAACGCAGACGGTTTCTGTCGAGTTAACGGCGGCGGCGCCGGAAATGATCTAGCCGGTTGGGTCCTGCGGATTCCGGGGGGTCAATCCGCGAGGTTGAAGATGCGAATCTGCACCAGCTTGCTGATGGTGAGGTTGCCGAGGCCGCGACCGTGCATGCGCTGGATGAAGTCAGGAGTCACCTTGAAGATGCGCATCTGAATCAGCTCATCGGCATTGGGGTGATAGCCGAGCGCACGGTATTGCTTCACTTCGTCCGCGTTGACGCCCTGCACGCCAAAGGCGATGAGTTTTTCCGCGGAGAGTCCGGGATAGCCGAGGGCGGCCATCTGTTTGACGAAGGCGGCGTCGATTTTGAAGATTTTCAGGGCCAGGATTTTGCCGGAATCCATGTCGGTGACGCCGGCCTCCAGCAACGAATGCACCCACGACGTCTCGATATGGAACATCGTGTAGGCTTCGAGCTTTTCGGAACTGAAGCCGGTGAAGCCAAGCTTCTCCATACGATCCACGAATGCGGAATCCGGGAGGAAAGTGTAATCGCCGGTGAGGGCGAGTCCGTGGACTTCGCCGGCGCAGGTAATGGTGCCGGCTTCGGCGACGATTTTCGCTTCAAGGTGCGCGCCTTCACGCTCGAAGTCGGCGAGGGCGAGGCCCGTGAAGTTGCTCAGCGGCATCTCGTCGTTGTTGTGATTGTGGCAATGGCGCTCGGAACTGTCGCAGTCGCCGTCTTCCATCTGAAACTGCACACGGCCGGGCATGGTGGAGGGCGCGATGCTGCAATGGCCGTGCAGGGTCTGCAACTGATCCTGAGCGGAGAACAGACGGCTGCCGGTAAACAGAAGCAGTGCGGCGAGGAGGAAGGGGCGAAGGCTCACGGCTGGCCCTCCTGTTTCTGACCGGCGTCATCGAGGATGCCGGAAATGCGGAGCTTGACCAGCTTCTGGATGGTGAGGGGCGCGAAGCCGTGGTTTTTAGCGGAAGCGATGAAGGCTTCGTCGATGTTGAAGATGCGCATCTTGACGACATCGTCGACGGTGGCGTCGGGGAACTGAGTTCGGATCCCCTTTGCAAATTCCGGCGTTACGTTCTGCACGCGCAGCTCGACGAGCTTCTTCGTGGGGATAGCGTCAAAGCCCGCGGCTTTCATCCCGGCAACGAATTCAGGGGAGACGTCAAAGATGCGGTACTTGATGAGGTCGTCGAAGCTCGAGGCCTCGATGCCGTCGGCGTGGAGTTTGGCTGCGAACTCGGGGGTCACGTCCTGCACCTTCAGCGCGATCAGTTGCTCCGTCGTCGGTTTGCCGAAACCGACCCTGGCCATGGCATCGGCATACTCGGGCGTGACATCCTGCACGCGCATAGCAATGAGCTTGCCAGGATCGGCGTCGTAGCCGTCGGCATGCATTTTGGAGATGAAGTCCGGAGTGACGTCCTGGATACGCATCGCGATCAGGTTGTCTATGGTCAATTTGACGCCCGTCGCCTTTTCCATTTCCGCGGCATACTCGGGCGTGACGCCCTGCACGCGCATGGCAATGTATTTGTCAGGGGCAGCGTCGAGGCCTGCAGCGCGCATTTTGGCGATGTAGTCAGCGGTGATGTCCTGGACCTTGAGGGCGATGAGTTTGTCCGCGGAAAGTTTGGCGCCAAATACTTTGGACATTTCCGCAGCGTAGGCCGGGGTGATGCCCTGGACTTTCATCGCGATGTACTTGTCGAGGTCGACGTCGTAGCCGGCGGCGCGCATCTCGTCGATGTAGTCGGAGTGGCCAGTAGTTTTTGGCTCGGCGTTCTGCGCTGGTTCGGCGGATGCGTTTTGCTGGTCCTCGTTCGGCGTGGGTGCGGGGACATCGGCGCTGGGTTTGGGCGCGGGCGCCGCGGCCTGCAGCACGGGGTGGATGGTTCTGTGGACGACCTGGTGCGCGACGTTGCTGGCGATGGGAGCGATGGAAGCGGCAACTTTGGGGATCGCTCGGAAGCTGGCAAAGACTTTCGGGAGCGGGCACAGAAAGACGATCAGCGCGACTGCGATTCCAGCGAGGGACACGGGGCGAAAACCGCGGGGCCGC
>JBAVUB010000364.1:0-2043 GCA_049696575.1 Acidobacteriaceae bacterium
TCTCAGGCGATGCGCCCGCCGTTGAACGCGCCGCCGAAATATGCAAAGAGCGCGGCGCGAGGCGCGTCGTCATGCTCCAGGTCAGCGCGCCTTTCCACTGCGCGCTCATGCAGCCCGCCCAGGACCGCCTGACCGAGCTGCTCCGCGCGCTCACCTTTGCAACCCCCCAAATCCCCGTCGTGGTTAATGTCGATGCGGCGCTCGTCACCGACCCCAATCAGCTTCGCGAAGCCCTCATCCGCCAGGTCACCGGCGCGGTCCGCTGGGTCGACTCGATCCGCCTCCTGATCGCCCAATCCCCCACCCACTTCATCGAAGTGGGCCCCGGCACGGTCCTCTGCGGCCTGATGCGACAAATCGACCGCACCCAACCCTGCCACAACGTAGAAGACTCCGCGAGCCTCGAAAAGACGCTGCTGACCCTCTGAGCTCCGTGCCCTGTTTCCTATTCCCTACTTCCTACTGCCTACTCCCTGTCGTTAAGGTCCCGAGTACAGCTCCACCGGCGAGAACCCAATCGTCTTCGCCCCGCTGTCCATCCGCAGGAACAGCGGCTTGCCCGTGTTCCCGTTCACGTACAGCCCGATAATCACCCCATTCCCGACGCGATGCGAAATGAAAATCTTGTGGCTCTTGATCGTCCCGTAGTCGCTCGACGGTCCCCAGTCCTTCGTGAACTGGTCGATCCCATATGGCTGATACTGCTGCGGGTGCTGCTGCCAGTTCGAATCGTGGTTCCACTCCCCGTACGCCTTGTTCAGGTCGCCGCTCTCCACGCTCACCATGAACTGATTGACCGCGTGATCCGACGGCCAGTGCCAGAACCACCACGGCATCTGGAGAATCCCCAGAAGCGTGCCGATAATTCCGACCACCACCACCACCACGCCCACAATCGACAGCGTGCGTATCGTGTTCGCTCGGCGCGCATCGTACTTAGGAGCATCCAGCAGCGTCATTCTGTGCGACCCCTTTCATCCCCGCAAAATCGCGAAACCCAAACCACCCACACCACTCCTCTTATTCTGACACCTGGCATCTCTCAACAGTTCCCCAAGCTGAACACGCCCGCAGTTGCCTCGCCTTTCGCTCCCAGCTACAAGCTACCGGCTACAGGCTGTACTTGTTCCGATCCTTCTCCACCCGCCGCTCCATCCCGAGCGCAATCAACCGATCGATCAGCTGCGGATACGCCACTCCCGAAGCCGCCCAAAGCCGCGGATACATGCTGATCGACGTGAACCCAGGCAGCGTGTTGATCTCGTTCACCCAGATTCTTCCGCTTCCGCCCCGCCCCGACTTCCCCGGCTCCATCAGGAAATCCACCCGCGCCAGACCCGCGCAGTCGCACGCCTTGAACGCCGCCACCGCCATCTCCCGCACACGCTTCGCATCGGCCTTCGACAACTTCGCCGGCACAATCAGATCCGATCCCTCGCTCAAATACTTCGCCTCGTAATCGTAAAACTCCTTGACCGGAATCACCTCGCCCACCACCGAAGCCTCCGGCTCATCGTTCCCCAGCACCGCAACTTCCAGCTCCCGCGCCTTCCCCTTGCCACCCACGCCCTGCTCCACCACAATCTTCCGGTCGAACTGCGCCGCCATCTCAATCGCCGGCCCCAGCTCCTTCGCATCGTGCGCCTTCGTGATCCCCACCGACGACCCCAGATTCGCCGGCTTTACAAACACCGGATACCTCAGCGCCGCCTCCACCCGCGCGCGAATCTTCTTCGGCGACTTCTCCCACTCCCCGCGCAAAAACGTCACCCACTTCACAATCGGTAGCTTCGCCGACTGGAACAGCCGCTTCATCGCGTCCTTATCCATTCCCGCTGCCGACCCCAGCACGCCCGATCCCACATACGCCATGCCCGCCAGCTCGAACAGCCCCTGAATCGTCCCATCCTCGCCAAACGTCCCGTGCAGCACCGGAAAAATTACATCGACGCTCAGCACCTGCTCAGAGCTCGACGTCGCGACCTCACCTGCCTTGCGCTCAAACGGAACCAGCGCCTCGCTCGGCACCGGAGGCACCAGCAC
>JBAVUB010000365.1:0-3053 GCA_049696575.1 Acidobacteriaceae bacterium
CAACGGGACCGTGTCAACGGGCTATGCACCGACGGGGTTTGTGAGCACGGAGCCGAACAACACTTAGGAGCAGCCGGTAGCCTGTAGCGAAGTAGCGGTTAGCGAACAACGGACTACAGGCGAGCCGGAAGGTAGCGAAAAGCGAGCCAAAGGCGAGCGGACAGCGAGCGAGGGGGGCTACTCGAAGGCGAGCGCTTCGGCGTGAGCAGACGCGGGGCTGCTCCGGTAGTCCAGAGAGAAATCAGAAAATCAGCGGGCGGATTTCTTCGCCGCGGCCTTGGTTGCCGGGACCGACTTGCTGGCGATGGCTTTGACGCGGGCGTTGAGGCGGCTCTTGTAGCGGGAGGCTGTGTTGGCGTGGATGACGCCCTTCTGCACGCTCTTGTCGATCACCGAAACAGCGGTGCGGAATTCCGCAGTGGCGGCGGTGGAGTCGCCCTTCTGGAGGGCTTCGCGGAGCGCGCGGAGAGTGGAGCGGAAGTGGGTGCGGTTGGCGCGGTTGACGCTGGTTTTTCTGGTGGTCTGACGGGCGCGCTTGAGCGCGGAAACGTGGTTCGCCATGGGTGAATCGAATCTCGCTTTCGGAAATGAATGCGGGCAGAGGAGACAGATGCCGCGCAACCGCCGCAAAGAATCATTGTAATACAGGCCGCGGGGTAAGGAATAACAGGTGGCTGGTGGCGTTCAGGACGCGGGGCGCAGGCGCGGAAAATATTTACAATCCGCGGCGGACTCAGATCGAAGACCATAGGGATGGTTCGGACTGAGGAGATGGCGATGGCGGATGGATCAACCGAGGCGGGTGCGGGGCGCATGCACTGGGTGCGGGTACTGGTGGGCGGTTTCCTGGCGGAGGCTCTGCTGATCGTTCTCGTGATTCCGATTGCTCTGAAGTGTGGGCAGCATCCGTTGCTGTGGGTGGCGCCGGTGGGATCGCTGCTGACGTGTTTTGTGTTCGCGCTGTGGGTGGGGCGCGGGGTGCAATCTCGTTTCGTTCTGCATGGATTGCTGGTGGGCGTGGTTGCGGCGGTGATTTATGTCGCGCTGACGCTGGCTCGTCCCGAGCCGATGGCGTATGTGATTGCTCACGGGCTGAAGTTGCTGAGCGGGGCAGCGGGCGGTTGGTTCGCGGGGCGGCAACGGTAGAACCAGCGACGGGCTTGATCGGGAACAGGGGGGCGATGGTGCTGGTCGTCGGCGGTGGCTGTGCCGAGGGGGGAGTTCCGTTTTGGTCCAGACGCGGTACCAAGGAGTGGAAGTCCGGCATTTAGTTCTTCTACAGGGATTGGACGTTGCGATCTTAAGCTTCTTGCTATGGGGTGAACCTGGCCGCCCGCAGCGGGAGGGGGTGCCTTTTTCTTCGCGAGCTGGTTAGTGGAGGACGTCGTCGTAGAAGCGGGTGAGCGTGGCGGTGAAGGCAGAGTCCGGGGAACGACGGAGGTCAACGTACTGCTTCGGGTAGTTGGAGGCGTCAAAAAGGGCGTGGGTGCGGGTGGAGCCCGATCCCGCCGGGCCGACTGCTTGCGTGTTGGCGGGGCCGGAATCTCCGTGGCGGTCGAGGAAGAGGCGCGGGATGTGGGACGCGGCGAGGTCGGCGGTTGGGTCGAAACGCTCATTCTGTAACAGCCACAGTGGCAAAATGCGGGCGCGAGCGTCGGAGAGAAGGACCTGGCGCGCGGGCGGGTTGGGGTCCTCGAGGATGGCTCCGGCGGGGGCGAATTGCGCGGCGAGGCGGGCGGCGAAGGTGGCTCCCACGCCGTCTCCAAAGACGATGATATTGCGCGGCGGGAGGTGGCGCGTGTCGGTGAGATAGGTCCAGGCCGCGACGGAGTCATCCGTGGCGAGGCGTTCGCTGGGATGGGATCCGGCGCTGCGGCCGAAGCCGCGGTAATCGAAGGCGAAGATGTTGACGCCGGTGGAGTGGAGGGTCGCGAGGGCGGGGATACATCCGGAGAGCGATCCGCGGGCATCGTGGAGATAGAGAACCGTGACTCTGACGTATTTCGATTGCGGGTCGGCGGGAATCCACCAGCCGTCGAGCTGGGGAAAGCCGGTGTCGGTGACGTCGAAATGAATTTCTTCATACGCCAGGCCGGAACTGGCTGGGGTAGTAGTGATGGCGCGCGAGGGATGGAAGAAGAGCTGCCACTGGCCCTGGTAGAAGAGCAGGCAAAGAGCGGCGTATCCGCAGAGGGCGGCAGCGACGATAGAAAGGGCGAGGGCAGTGACGAGCCAGCGAGGGCTGACGTCCGGCGGTGGCTCGGTGCGGCAGTCGATTTTTCTGGCTGGAGGCTGGCGCTGCTTCGGCATTGCGTTATCCGAAGGCAAGCTCGTCGGGGGATTCGAGAGGCGTTCCGCAGACGCGGCAGACGACGGCGGAGCAGTCGCCGCAGACGAGCGGATCGTCGACAGAGCGAGCGCAGGTGGGACACCAGAGGCGGATGGGTTGCGATGCGGGAGGAGTTTGCGGCGGCAGGGAAGACGGCGCGGACATTCTTCAATGAGCGTAGCACCGCCTCAAGGATGGCCGAGCAGGGGATGATTCGTATCCGAAATTGGGTTGGCTTCTGTAACTGACTCGCCATCGTTTTCGGCGCAGGAAACGGGGGCAGGAGGGCGAGGCGGGCACCCTGCTGAGCAATGAGGGGGCGGCAATTAACAGCGAAGGCACGTGCCAACTTTTGTTCACGCCCTGAAAAAGGAGGCGAAAATGGCCGTTTCAGGTTGTTTACTATGCATTAAAGAGCGGAACGGTGCGCTTCGAGTGGGGAGCGGCGGCGGTTCTGCGATCCGCGGGAGGAAAGTAAGGTATGGCGACAGCAGGCCTGAATCGGATGATGTTATGGGGCGACCTGGAGGGCCGGCAGCTGGAAGAGCGCTGGCTGCTGGGACGGCTGGTGCGGCCGGAAGGGCGGACGGCGTGGTTCGAGGCGATCGGCCCGGACGGAGTGCCGGTGATGCTGAGCGTGACCGAGGCGCTGAACGATGAAGATGAGCTGCTGGCGCGGCTGAGCGCGGCGGCTGAGATCCGGCACCCGAACGTGGTGGCGATC
>JBAVUB010000366.1:0-3370 GCA_049696575.1 Acidobacteriaceae bacterium
GTGCTGGTGCATGGGCTGGGCAGCCGCGGCGAGGACTGGGCCGGCCTGATGCCGCAGCTCGTGCGGGACCATCATCGCGTGTATGCGCTCGATCTGCCTGGCTATGGCCGCTCCGACTGGCCGGCGAACGCGGCGTACTCCATCCCCGAGCAGGTTGCATTGGTCGAGGCTTTCCTCGACAACCGGGGCCTGGCCCGCACCGACCTGGCGGGATGGTCGATGGGGGGATGGGTCGTCATGCGCCTCGCAATCGATCAGCCGCAGCGCGTTCGGAGGCTGGTGATCTTCGACAGCGCCGGCACTCGTTTTCCTCTGACCTGGGACACATCGCTGTTCGAGCCGGATACTCCGGCGAAGCTGCGCGACCTCGACGATCTGCTGATGGCGGGGCGGGCGCCGCACGTGCCGGGATTCATCCAGCGCGACGTTTTCCGCTTCGTGGGACGGCACGGGTGGGTCGTTCGCAGGAATATGGACTCACTGCTGACGGGGGCGGACCTGCTCGATGGCAAGCTGGACGCGCTCAAGATGCCGATGCTGATCGTGTGGGGCAAGCAGGATCACCTGATTCCCGTTGCTGTGGGAGAACAGATGCACCATGACGTCCCGCAGTCGGAATTTGTGATGGTGGATGGCTGCGGCCATCTCGCGCCAGGCCAGTGCGCCGCGCAGGTGGGGCCGGTGTTCAGGGGATTTCTGGACGAGCCGTCGCCGCTCGCGGGCCAGCAGGCGGAGATTTTGAAGAAGCCTTAGCAAGGAGTGCTCACTCCTGCCGCTTCGGCGCAGTCCATAGGATCGTCGTCAAGGAGAGCCGGGATGAACAGGTTGAAATGGGTGAGCGGCGCGGTGATTTTTGCGACCGCCTTCATGGCGAGCGGCCCCGCACAACAGGCATCTGAGTACAACCCCTGCTGCTCGGTCGTGCAACAGGCGCTGCAAGCCGTCAACGGCATTCAGCGCGGTATGAAACGCAGGGATCTGGAGAAAGAATTCAGGCTGGATGGCGGCCCCATCTTCAATTCAGTGGCCTATCAGATTTATGTCTACCGGCCGTGCCCTTACATCAAGGTCGAGGTGGGATTCGAGAGGGTGGACGATAAGGGGAACTGGGCAATGGGCGGTCCTAACGACGTTGTGAAATATGTCGCCCATCCGTTTATCGACTACCCGGTGATGGACTGATTGCGCGGCAGTCATCTCGCCGGAGTAGCCTGCTGCCGCATCTGCTGCTGCAGCGAGTCGCAGAATTCGCGATAGCGCCGGACATAACGGAAATCTGCGAACAGAGTCGCGGCGGCAATTAGCAGGCAGCCCAGCAGAAACAGGCGGGCGCGCCGATCCGGATACCGCCCCATCTGCCGAAAGCAAATCGAAATCAGGAACGCCGCGAGTGTAGCCAGCACCGTGAGCGGCGCCAGCGAATTGCACTGAATCGTGGCCGTCCGGAGCATCAGCCACGCCGACGCCCCCGCTGTGATGAGCGCGATCGCTGCCGTGATGAGCAGGCGAGAGCGCTTCGGCGGCGGGGCGCTTTGCTTTTTCTGAACGCTGATCGCTGAACGCTGAACGCCGTCTTTCAGAATCCGCCCTTCCCAATGTCCATGTTGGCCGGCAGGGGATTGCGCTCGTCGATGTATTCGTCAATCGTCTTTTCGAGAATGCCTTTGGCGGCGAGGATGAACTCGATGGCGTCGCGCGCCGCCCCGTGCCCGCCTCCATGCGGCGTGACGTAATGCGCTTCGGTTTTCACATTGTCGCGTGCGTTGGCGACGGCCACCGCAAATCCGCACACCCGCATCACCGGCAGATCGATCACGTCGTCGCCGACGTAACAGATGTCGTCGAGCCCGATGTTCTCCTTCTGCATGATTTCGCGGACGGCCTTCATCTTGTATGCCTGGCCCATGTAGACGTACTCAAGCCGCAGGTCGCGCGCCCTCAGCGCTACGGTTTCCGAGATGCGTTTGGTGATGATCGCGCACTTCATTCCGCCCAGCCGCGCCAGCGACACGCCTGTCCCGTCGTGCGCGTTGAAACCCTTCGCCTCCACCATGCTCTGCGACGAGACCGCGTAGCCGCCCTTGCCCTCCATCTCCGCGGCATGACCGGCGGTCGAGGCGCTTGGTGCAGGTGCGGGAAAAAGCCAGATGCCGCCGTCGGTCAGCACGCCGTCGACGTCGAAGATGATCAGCTTGATGCGGCGCGCGCGATCCTCCGCGCTCAAAGAAGAGGACGTACCCATATAGGTGCATTGTAACGAGTACCTGAGCATATTCCGCCCCGTACCCGCGCCGTGAGCCCGGTCACAGCCCAATCCGTATCGCCCTGTAAAATAGGCAAATGCCTCGTTTTCCCCGGCCGGGAGCCCTCGCCGCATGATGCGTATCTGGCGCCTGGTGTACTACGCGCGCCGTTACTGGCTCCAGGCTCTGTCCGCGGTGGTCCTTGCGGCCGGCGTCGGTTTGCTTGATGCTTTCCGCGTCCTGCTGATCGGCCCCATTTTCGACAACGTGCTGCACCCGGGCGCCAGCGGCAGCGCCAAGCATAGCCCGCTGCTGGGGGAAATCGGCGCGCGCTGGCACATCAATATCACGCTGCAGAACCTGGTCCCGCCGCGGCTCCACAACGACTGGGCGGTGATCGCCTTCGCGTTCGTCACCTCCACGCTGCTGAAGGGCATTTGCGACTACACCGGCACGTACCTCGCGAACTACGCGGGGTTCGGCATGATCACCGACATGCGCGACGACCTCTACGAGTCGATCCTGCGCCGCTCCGTCTCCTTCTTCCAGAAGCACACCACGGGGACGCTGCTCTCCGCGCTCATCAACGATATTGAGCGCGTGCAGTACGTCACGTCGTCGATCCTCTCCGATTTTCTGCAGCAGGCCTTCACGCTGGCCTTCATGGTCATCATCGTGATCGCGCTGGGCGGCCGGCTCGCCTGGATTCTCCCGGTCTTTGGGCTCATTGCTGTGGGGTCCATCTTCCGCATCGGCCGTGATGTGCGGCGCACCACCCGCCGCGGGCAGGACAAGCTCGCCGACATCCAGAACATCCTGCACGAAACGATCACCGGCAATCGCATCGTGAAAGCTTTCAACATGGAGTTCTGGGAGCTGCTGCGCTTCCGCCAGGCGGCGCGCAAGCTTTTCCGCGCGAATCTGCGCTCGGTGCGCGCCCAGGCCATCACTTCGCCGCTGATGGACTTCATAGGAGCCGTCGCTATTGCCGTGTTGCTGTGGGTCGGCCGCAACGAGATCGGCCACGGCGCGATGAAAGAAGGCGTCTTCTTTGCGTTTATCGTCGCGCTCTTCAAGATGTACGACCCAGTGCGCCGCTTCGGCATCTACTACAACAATTTCCAGCA
>JBAVUB010000367.1:0-2481 GCA_049696575.1 Acidobacteriaceae bacterium
TTTGACATCCCAGCATGACTAAAGATCGAACTATCCGGCACCCCATCCGCATAAACCAACTTCATCCTCGCAACCGCCCCCGGATCAATAGTAACCTTAATAGCCTGCGCCTTCGCTACTGACCACCCCGAACACATGGTATGCTTTAGCGTAGCCGGAAACAAATACGGCACATCATGGTTCCCAATCAAACACACACGATCATCCCGAAGGGCCGTGCGGTTAAGCCACTCCGCCACGCGCCGTGCATCTTCAGGACCATCGCCAAAGTCATCAAAGTAGTCTCCCAAATACACTACCACATCCGCTGGCTCCGCCCCCACAATCCAATCGGCGATTTCGATTTTATTGTGAATGTCGGGAATAATAAGAGTTTTCATCGTTTATCGCCTTCCTGAATCGACAGGTACAGTCTGCCAGATTCGCGACTAAGCTTTACAATACGCCCGTTAGCGAAATGAATGCGGTCAGGATCTACCGCGCTGTTGGCTGTGTAGTTCCGACTCCACGCCGTACCTACCTCCACGCCCTTGGCAAAAGCCACCAACGCCAGTTCTTTGCGCTTGTCAAACCATGGAACATCCTCGGTATCGGGATCATACATCCGTCCATCTTCAGCCCACCACTTCTCAAAGCGGTTGGTTATGTCTTTGGTATTATCCTTGTCCGCCATCTCAGAAAACATCCTTTGTCTGCATCGGCAAGATTCGATCCGGCATTTTCAGCATGTCCTGATCGCGCATCCTATGAGCGCACGGAACGCAGACGCGCCGAAAACCAGCATTCTTGGTTTTCACGTAGACGCAGCCTGTCCAATCACTGCACTGCTGGCACTGACGCTTTTTAAGCATTGGCTTCGCTATTGGAATTTCTTCGTGCATTGTAGAGTTTTCATTTCACCACCTTCGTCTTTTCCCACCACTTACGCTTCGAACCGCCGCCCCCGCTTGGCCGTTTGACCTTACTAGCATCCGCCCCCAACGACATACCAGCCCTACGGGTTTTCATAAGACCCCAACTGATAACGAACGCCGCGAGGCCCTGCGAGAAATCCGGCAGATAGTTGATCGGGCCGCTGCGCTTGTCGATGCGCCCGCCAAGCCACAAGGTCCGGCTCCAAAGTCTCGAAAACCTCGCGCTTGAACAGGGCGATCAGGGCAACGCCGGGTGGGATGGCCATGCGGAGAACGAGCATTTCTGTTTGCTATTGGCAAGAGCCGTTCGCTCGCTTATCAAGATGTCACCGTTCGGACACTTTACAAAATGTCACCGTTCAGATAGTTCAGGCATGCAACACCCTCCCCGGTAAACACTCCTTCTCCCCTTTTAATCTTTCCAATCTACCTTCTTGCCGAAGCCGCTCAAAACTCTTATACAACCGTTGCACGGCATTAGTGGAAACCCCAATCTGTTGTGCTGCTTTCCGAATACTCAAATTTTGGCACCAGGTCCCATACAACGTCTTAGCACAATGTAACATAACTTGTCGTGGTACGCCGGTCTTTCCTCCGCGCTCATGCCATTGCTTTCCACATACTCCACATTTAAACAATTGAATACCACCTCGTGTTCGACTAGTTCCGTTTTTCCAAACCACCGGATGCCTACAAACAGAAAGACCATTATAGTCAAATATCATTCCACTAAATTCTTTGCTATCTTCCCCCAACACTTCTTTGAACAAAAGACCACACCCCCCTTTCTCATTTGAGCCCGCTGTCTTTGCGACCCAACAAATTGACTCCCGCATTTCTTGCACACCATATTCACCCCAAGATTTATCTTCAACTTAACCCGAACTATTTTCATCGCTCGATGGATTCTACCTTTTTCAGTACTACTAAATGGGGTGTGATTTGATCCTAAATACTTTCTCATATCCATTTTCATAGGAGCCGACAATTCAAATAACACCTTCATAACCCGTTCCCAAGGCTCTTTTGAAATCAATGTATCTTCCGGTGACAGCATGTGACTTGGAGGTTCGTGTAACATTTCATCTAAGCTAATTGCTTCTCGTACCCGTTGCCTACGCAACATATCCATCACTCGTTTTTTAATTATTTCAAACACCCATGTCTTTAATGTGCTTTCCCCTCGATACTGTTCCCTAAATCGAAGTGCCAACACCATCACATCCTGCACAAGGTCATCAGGATCAACCACCCCTTTCCATCGCCGTCGTGCATACACCACTAACTGAGGATGAAGGTCTGCCAAGGCGGATGTAAAAGTATCTTTGACTTCCGCTGTATTGGTCATCTCCCCGCTCCCGCCGCTGCCGCTTTGGCCTTTGGCAACTCTATCAACCCCTGCAATTCAATATACGTCTCATACGGCACCACCACCGCCAGCGGTCGAGTACCATGCATCAATATCAATGTCTTGCCGTCAATCATTTCGCGACTAACCTTACGAAGATCATTCATGCCAAGATAACTAACTTCAGGATCGATCCAGGGAATCATTAGAGGTAGGTCT
>JBAVUB010000368.1:0-6477 GCA_049696575.1 Acidobacteriaceae bacterium
GCGTGTCATCGCGCCGCGGCCGGTACAGCGTGCTGCGCAGCGCGCTCGGTTCGCTCGCCGGTGCCAGAGGAATCACCAGCGAATCCACGCCCGACAAATCCGCCGCCGGCTTCAGCTGGTTCACAAACGCCAGCTCCGACAGCGAAACATGCCACGTCCGCGCCAGGCTCGCCAGCGTGTCGCCCTCCTCCAGCGTGTGGAAGCGCCAATAACGCCGCTTCTCCACCGGAATTTCCGCGATGTCCCGCTGAAAAACATCCGCTGTCCCCGCCGGCAAATGCAGGTCGAACGACTCTTCAGGCGGCGTGCTCATGCGCAGCAGGCTCGGGTTCAGCCCCTCGATCTCCTGCACCGGCGCGCCCACAATATCCGAAACCAGCCGCAGATCCACGGCGTAATTCGTCGTCACCGTATCGATCACCAGCGGCGGATCGGGCGTGATGTCTTCCAGCCCATACTGCTTCGGGTTCTTCGCCATCAGCGTCACCGCCAGAAACACCGGCACGTAATTCTTCGTCTCCTGCGGCAGATTGTTGCGCCGGTACAGCTCCCAGAAATCCGCGTAACCGGTCCGCTGCACCGCCTTCTGAATATTCCCTGGACCCCAGTCGTACGCGGCCATGGCCAGATACCAGTCGCCCAGCTGGTCGTACATTTTCTTGATCTCGCGCGCATACGCATGCGTGGCCTTGATCGGATCGAAGCGCTCATCGTACCAGGCCGTGTGATCGAGGCCATACGTTCCCCACGGCATGAACTGCCACATCCCGGCTGCGCCTGAGCGCGCGTTCACCGCCTGCGGCCGAAACCCCGACTCCGCGAACGCCTGATAGATCAGGTCCTGCGGAACCCCTTCCTCGCGCAGCACCTTCTGGATCATGTCCTTGTAGCGGCCCATCCGCTCGAGCGACGCAACAATCGTCCCGTGCCCTTTCGGGCTGTTCTCGAAGAAGTCGACATACGACGCCACGTAATCGTTCATCACCAGCGGCAGATCGGAAACCGTGGTCTTCAACTCGGCCTCAGCCTTTGCCGCTACGTTAGGACTCGCCGGCGTGGTGATGTTGCCCGCGGCTTCCACGGGGGTTGGCTCCGCTGCTTGCTGTGGGGGGCCGCTGTTCTGCCGCAGCGCATCCATCTCCAGCGTGTTCACCGCGTCCACAATGTGGTCGAATTCCTCCGACAGCGCATCGTCGCTGCGCAAATCGCACTTGCACCGCAGCAGCAGATCGACCGCGTAGTCGAAGTTCGCACGCGCCGACTCCACGTGACCCTGCTGATAATCCGTCAGCCCGGCGCGATACGCCGTCTCCACCGAATCGATCAGCTGCTTGTCGCGCTGCGAAATCTCAGGAGACGCAGGCGCAGCCTGACCCGCACCTGGAGCCGGAGACGAAGGCGCAGTCTGCCCAGCGGCCGCAGGCTGTCCATTCTGTGCTGGGGTAGAAGGAGCTTGTGCCGGCGCAGCCTGATTCGCCAGCGCCACAAGCGCAGCCATGCTGCCGGCAAGCAAAATTCTTTTCAACGCAAATGGCATCAGGCGCTGCCTTATTGTATTGCCCGGAACCCGCTCCTGCCGATGGTAAACTGACCCTTCCGGCGAACTAATTCTCCTGGCGAACCTGCGCCGCAACCCGGAACCGAACCCCGCCGAGGTTTCCTGTTGCCTGGTCCCTAATGCCCGCATTTCATGGATAACAAACACATCCGCAACTTCGCGATCATCGCGCACATCGATCACGGCAAATCCACGCTCTCCGACCGCCTGCTCGAACTCACCGGCTCGCTCACTGAGCGCGAAATGCACGCCCAGGTCCTCGATGCCATGGACCTCGAACGCGAGCGCGGCATCACCATCAAGGCCCACTCCGTCCGCATGATGTATCCCGCCAAAGACGGCCAGCTTTACCAGCTCAACCTCATTGACACGCCCGGCCACGTCGACTTCAGCTACGAAGTCTCCCGGTCCCTCGCTTCGTGTGAAGGCGCTCTCCTCGTCGTCGATGCCTCGCAGGGCGTCGAAGCCCAGACCCTCGCCAACGCCTACCTCGCCATCAATCACGGCCTCGAAGTCATCCCGGTCATCAACAAAATCGACCTGCCCAGCGCCGACATCGTGCGCACTCAGGAGATGATCGAGCAGACCGTCGGCCTCGACGCCACCGACGCTATCCCTGTGTCGGCGAAAACCGGTCAGGGCGTTCCGGACATTCTCGAAGCCATCGTCAACCGACTTCCGCCGCCTAAGGGCGATGCAGAAGCCCCGCTCCAGGCTCTCATCTTCGACTCCTGGTTTGATTCCTACCGCGGCGTCATCGTCCTCGCCCGCATCGTCAACGGCCGCATGCGCAAAGGCATGCGCATCCGCCTCATGTGGAACGGCAAAGTTTTCGATGTTGAGTCCATGGGTGTCCTCACTCCCAAGCCCGTCGAGATCGAGGAGCTTTCCGCCGGCGAAGTCGGCTTCTTCGTCGCGACCATCAAAAACGTCTCTGACACGCGCGTCGGCGACACCATTACCGAAGACGCGCGCCCCGCCGTCCACGCTCTGCCTGGCTTTGAAGAAATCAAGCCCATGGTCTTTGCCGGCATCTACACCGTAGATTCCCACGAGCACACCCTGCTTCGCGACGCGCTGGAAAAACTCAAGCTCAACGACTCCTCCTTCTTCTTCGAGCCGGAAAGCTCGGTCGCGCTCGGCTTCGGCTTCCGCTGCGGCGTCCTCGGCCTGCTGCACATGGAAATCATTCAGGAGCGCCTGGAGCGCGAGTTCGACCTCGACCTCATCACCACAGCACCCAGCGTCCGCTATATCATCCACCTCGCCAATCGCTCCATCATCGAGGTCGACAACCCGTCGCGCTGGCCTGATCCCAGCGACATCGAAAAAATCGAGGAGCCGATGATCACCGCCACCATTCTGACCAACGAAGAATATGTCGGCGGCATCCTCAAGCTGGTCGAAGAAAAACGCGGCCGCCAGAAAAACTTCGAATACGTTTCGTCGACGCGCGTGATGCTCACCTACGAGTTGCCGCTCAATGAAATCGTCCTCGACTTCTACGATCGCTTAAAAAGTGTCAGCCGCGGTTACGCATCGCTCGACTACCATCTCTCCGGCACGTGGGTTTCGCCCATGGTCAAGATGGATATCCTGGTCTCCGGCGAGCCGGTCGACGCGCTGTCGATCATCGTCCACCACGACTTCGCCTACGATCGCGGCCGCGCGCTTGTCTCGAAGATGCGGGAGCTGATCCCGCGCCAGCAGTTTGAAGTCGCCATCCAGGCTGCCATCGGAGCCAAAGTCATTGCCCGCGAAACCGTCTCCCCTCTGCGCAAAAACGTCCTCGCCAAGTGCTATGGCGGCGACATCAGCCGCAAGCGCAAGCTCCTTGAAAAGCAAAAAGAAGGCAAGAAGCGCATGAAGCGCATCGGCAAAGTCGACATCCCCCAGGAAGCCTTCCTCGCTGTGCTCAAAGTCGGCGAAGACAGCGGGCGATAGCCATCATCTGGCTTTCGTGTGCCTCAAGGACGGACGAAAGCCCAACCCACGCAATCGGAAGCGAACGGCCGTTGCCGCAATGCCGATCAGCGTACAGGCCTCGACAAAAACCTTTCCGCCGTCGAGCAGATCGGGATGACCATCCTTCAGCAGCGGATCGGTCAGGATGCTGTGCAGAAAAATCAAAATGGCTGCCGGAAAAACAAGGTAATGCAGGCTGCGCCACACACGCCGGCCAACACGCAGCCGCAGCAGCGAACTGAGGAAGACCAGCAAAAGCAAATAAAGCGCGCCGGCTCCAGCGAGGTTGATCTTCGGCTGCAGGGGTGAATCGACCGGCCACAGAATATCGAACAGGCGAAAACGCGGCGTATGCAGGAAGAGCAGCACCACAGGATGGGTCAGAGTGAGCGCAATGGCAGCGTAGGCGGTCCACTGGTGGAGAAGAAAAATATTGATGTGCCGGTGAGGCCAGTGGCGCAGCGGACTGTACCGCAACGACATCAGCATCCCGAGCAGCAGATTCACGGTCACGGCTCCAACTGCGCCGAGTCCCAGATAAGAACACAGATCGAGTGCGGACATGCAACTTCACCAGGGGCAAAATGCGGGTCGTGGTTCGGCGGCCGCAGACGTGCCCACGAACTCCACGGGAATGTTTCCGAGTGGAACCAACGTACCACAGGAAAACTGCGCCGCTTTGAGTGGCCGTCGCGAGCCGGAATGCATTTTATTTGGTGTACAATTTCCCCTCTTTGTAAATCCTTCCTGCGGAGTTGTCTCCCAATGCAAATGAAAATGCCCGTCGCCACGAGGTTCCTCGTTTGTGGATTGTGCGTTGCCGCCGGATGCGGCCTGGCATGCGCACAGCGGCGTGGCAGAGGCGGACCTGGCAACGAATTCGCGTTTCGCTTTTTGGGACCGGCAGCGGGCAACCGCGTCTCCGCCATTGCAGGGATTCCAGGAGACCCGAGCACCTACTATGCGGGTGCGGCTTCCGGAGGCGTCTGGAAATCGACGGATGGCGGCAATCGCTGGGCGCCAATTTTCGATGAGGAACCGGTTGCGGCCATCGGTGCGCTGGCCGTCGCGCCGTCCGATCCCAATGTGGTGTGGGCGGGAACCGGCGAAGCGTGGGCGATCCGCGACATCGATGTGACTGGCGATGGCGTCTACAAATCCACGAACGCGGGCAAGACGTGGGAACACATGGGTCTGGACCAAACCGGCCGCATCGGCCGCGTGGTCATCGATCCGGAGGATCCGGAGCGCGTGTATGTCTGCGCGCTGGGGCGCATGTCGGGCCCGCAACAGGAACGCGGAATCTATCGCACGACGGATGGCGGGAAGACGTGGGACCGCGTGCTCTTCGTCGACGAGAATACGGGGTGTTCGGGAATCGGCATCGATCCGAAGAATCCGCGCACGCTGTTCGCCGGCATGTGGCAAGCGGCGATGCACACGTGGGGCTTCTTCAGCGGCGGTCCGGGCAGCGGATTGTATGTCTCGCACGATCGCGGCACGACGTGGACGCACATTGAAGGTCACGGGCTGCCGCATTCGCCGGTGGGCAAGATCGACGTGGCGGTTGCGCCGACGGATTCGAATCGTGTTTATGCGCTGATCGAGACCAGTGGACAGGGATCGCTCTGGCGCTCCGACGATGGCGGCACAAACTGGCAGGTGGTGAGTTGGGACCGCACGCTGATCGGGCGCGCGGGTTATTACGTCCGCATCGCGGTTTCGCCCGGCGACGAAAACAAGGTCCTGGTCTCGAACAGCGCGTTTCTGGTCTCGCTCGACGGCGGGCACACGTTTCATCCAACGGAGTGGGGCGGCGACAACCACGATATCTGGATGGATGCGAAGGATCCGGCCCACTTTGCAATCTCGTTTGACGGCGGCCTGGCGATTACCACGGTAGGAGGCCGCGGCTTTCACGACGTATCGCTGCCGATCGGGCAGATGTACCACGTTGCTGTGGACGATCAGATTCCGTACTACGTGTATGGGAACATGCAGGACAACTCGACGATGCGCGGGCCCAGCGTGCCGGACGGTGAGCGCGGACCCGATGCGGGATGGGATCACGGCATGGGCGGATGCGAATCCGGCTTTACGCTGCCCGATCCGACTGACCCGGACATCGTGTGGGCCTCTTGCTATGCGGATGAAGTGACGCGCTGGGATGCGAAGACAAAGGAGGCGCGCTCCGTGAGTCCGTATCTGCACACGCTGGATTCTGCGCCGAACCAGGTGAAGTACCGCTGCCACTGGACGCCACCGCTGGCCATCGATCCTTTCGACCACAACACGGTGTATTACGGCTGCCAGGTGGTTTTCAAAACCAGCGACGGAGGCAACAAGTGGTCGGTGATCAGTCCTGACCTTTCGACGCAGGATCCGGCGCACATTGTTTCGTCGGGTGGATTGATCGGCGACAATCTCGGGCAGTTCTACGGCGAAGTGGTTTTTGCGCTGGCTCCTTCGACGGTGAAGAAGGGTTTGCTGTGGGCCGGCACCAACGACGGGAAACTGTGGAACACGCAGGATGGCGGCCAACACTGGGACGACGTGACGGCCAACCTGCACGGATTGCCGCCGCTGGGCACGGTGACCAGCATTGAGCCGTCGGCGTTCGATGCAGGGACGGCTTACGTTTCTCTGGATCTGCATCTGATCGACAATCGCGATCCTTATCTCTATAAGACGACCGACTTCGGCAAGACCTGGACGAATATCAGCAGCAATCTGCCGAAAGGGCCGCTGGCTTACGTTCGCAACGTTTCTGAGGATCCGAATTGCCGCGGCCTGCTGTTTGCCGGAACCGGGAACGCGCTCTACTACTCGCTCGACGACGGTGGAAGCTGGACGCAGTTCAAGAAAGGCCTGCCGCCGTCGCCAGTCACGTGGACCGTGGTGCAGAAGCGGTTCCATGACCTGGTGGTTTCGACGTACGGACGAGGCTTCTACAT
>JBAVUB010000369.1:0-3290 GCA_049696575.1 Acidobacteriaceae bacterium
CCCGAAACCCAGGTGCCGCAGCGCGGCACGACGGCGAAAGCCCCGGCCTGAAAGGCCGTGGCTTTCTCCGTCTCCTCGCTCCGCGAGGATGAGGTGCAGACTTGCCGGGAAAAACCGGGCACCCGGCGGCGGCGGCACGCTTATTTTGGGCGGGGGAGGGGCTGGAACTCGGGGTGGGTTGCGAGGATGTGTTTTGCCACGGGGCAGAGGACATCGACGCGGAGGTTATGGTCTTTCGCGTACTGGAAGGCAGTGGTGACCAGCTCGAGGGCGAGGCCGCGGCCGCGGAGTTGCTCGGGGACTTCGGTGTGCCAGAGGGTCAGCCAGCCTTGGCCGTCGGTTTCGAATTCGAGATAGCTGGTTTGGCCGTCGTGCTCGATCTCGAAGCGGCTGCGGGTTACCTGGGTTGGGTCGTTCATGGGTGTGCCCTTGCGCAGATGATCGTGACCGTAGTCGGGTCACGCAGGGTTTGCATTGCAATTCAGCTTGAATCGGATCGAGACTTTGCCGCGCTTGCCCAATGCCGATTCCGGAAATCTCCACTTCGAGAGTGCATCGCTCACGGCGGGCTGAAGCAATCGACCCCGTGGCTCGCTCACAAATTCGATGTTCTTCGCGAGTCCGTCCTGGCCCACCTCGAATGTTGCTTCCACAAGGCCCTCGACATGGGCAAGCCTGGCGATTGGCGGATACTTCGGCAGCCCTGTGGAGATGGGCGCAACTAGGCTGATGCTTTCGATTTCTACCATGGGAGGTGGTGGTGGACCCTTGGCTGCGGTCTGCGCGATTTCCGAAACCTTAGCCTGCTCGCCGAACAACGAATCAAAGTCTCCGGCTTCAATTCGCTGGACGAGACCCGCTCGCGGCGGGACCGAGGGTTCAGAATTCCCAAGCGAGAACATCGGCTTTTCCATTACGCCGGGACCGAGCGCGGTATCGAGTTGCTTCAGTACCGTCAGGCTCCATGAGGTGTTCTTCGGTGTGCCTGCGGCAGGGTCGAACAGATCCCGATCCAGAATGTCCATGCGGATCTGGCGACCCTTTCCGCGGCAGCTCAGTTGCATCGTCACGTTCACGCCACTGAAGACCAGGCATTTCTTGCAGCGTTTTTGCTCCCGATGCAGTTCCTTCTCTGGAATCGTGCAGGGGTTCTTCGATGCGAGCAGCTGCGCCATCGTCTCGTGAAGGACTCCGGAGGAGAGTTCGATGGTCGGCGGCTGCAGACACGCCTGTCCTTGTGGCGTCACCAGGGCTCTTTGAACCGACAGGTCGTTGCCGTTGGGGTCCACCTGGATGATCTCGTAGAAATCATTCGGGGGACCGAAATCAAAGAAGGTGTGGCGGGCGATGATCAGACTCTCGGGCAGCGCTGGCGACGCGGTTTGAGCGACGGCCACACTGGAGACGATCAGGAGAGCTCCAGCGAGTCGCATTGGCCCGTGCGGCATGGCTGCGATTATAGGCGGCCCGCGCTTTTGAGCATGTGACTTCGGTTTCGCGCGTCGCAGGTTTGCATCAGGGCATGACTTCAGTCGTGCCGCCACGGGCGTACAAATTGAGAAGGCTTCAGCCCCTGTTATGGCAATTCCCTCGCGCAGATCCGCTCCTGAAACGATGGCTCGGCCCGCGCGCACGTTCTTTGTTACGACGAAGACATTCATGGGAAAAGCTCTGCTGCAATCCGATCGACATGCAGCACTACTGGTCGACGTTCTACGGTCGTGCGTTGCAGATGGACATTTTCGGGTCCATGACTTGGTGGTGATGCCCAACCATCTCCACCTGTTGATTGCTTTGCGTGAGGACATGTCGGTGGAAAAGGCCGTGCAGTTCATCAAGGGACGCTTTTCATATCGCATCAAACGGGAGCTTGGATTTGCCGGGGAGGTTTGGCAAAGAGGGTTTTCTGAGGTGCGCGCCGAGGGCAAGGAAAACCTTGAACGGTATCGACGATACATCGCACAGAATCCTGTGAGCGCGGGTCTGGTGCGTGACGGAGAAACATTTCCGTGGTGTTTTGAGACGTTGAGGAGAGCCAAAACACAGGGGCTAAAGCCCGCCTTCGAAGGGGGCATTTTCGGCACGACTGAAGTCGTGCCCTGTTACGAAGCCTCTCATCCCACCAGGGACGACCAGTCTCATTGAGCAAACGAAAAGCCCGGCGGGAACGCCGGGCTTTGGTCATCAGAAGCAGATCCCTCCGCTGCGTCCGGCGAAAGCGCCGGACTCCGGTCGGGATGACAAGGCTTATTCCGCTGATGGAGATTCTTCCGTCTGTTTGGTTTGGGCTACGGTCCAGGTTGGGTCGCCTACTTTGAAGCGGGCGAAGCGGCGGACTGTGATGTTCTCGCCGAGTTTGGCTACCTTTTGGGCGATGTGTTCTTTGATGGAGACGGACTGCTCCTTGATGAAGGGCTGCTCGAGCAGGCAGACTTCCTCGTAGAACTTGGTCATCTTGCCATCGACGATTTTCTCGACAACGTTCGCGGGCTTGCCCATGGCGGCCGTCTGGGCGCGATAGACGTCCTTCTCGCGGGCGAGGTCTTCCGCAGTCACGTCTTCGCGGCGGATGTAGCGGGGGTCCGTCGCGGCGATGTGCATGGCGATGTCCTTGAGGAGTTCCTGGAAATCTTCGGTGCGGGCGACGAAGTCGGACTCGCAGTTGACCTCGACGAGGACACCGATTTTGCCGCCGGCGTGGATGTACTGGCCCACGGCTCCTTCATTGGTGGTGCGGGAGGCTTTCTTCAGGGCGGAGGCCATGCCGCGCTTGCGGAGGATGACGAAGGCCTCCTCCATTGCGCCTTTGGATTCCTGGAGGGCTTTGAGGCAGTCGCCCATGGGCGCGCCGGATTTTTCGCGGAGTTCTTTTACAAGCTTGGCATCGATCTTTTCAGTCACCGTAGACATCCTTGATTCACCTTTTCTTTCATCTTTTCATCCCGAGGGAGGTTCCGCAAATGCGGGAGCGCCGATTGGCGGGACGACTGTTGATTCGTTAAAGAAGCGCCTTGTTGGGCGGCTTCGATCGACGCAAGTGAATTTGCGCCCTGATGAAAAACCCGGGCCTAAAGACCCTGTTGTAAAGCGTCCTTTTTCCCCAGCCTAAAGGCTGGGGCTTTTACCGTCGTGCCGCTGCGCGGCACCCAATGTACGTCTCACTGCACACAAAAAGCGTGGCGCCTGTTGACGGCAGCCACGCTTTTCGCGACACGCGGGCCGTCCGGCCCTGTTTGCTAAAATCCGCTTTCGGCGGCCTCGGCTTCTTCGAGGGCGGCCACGATGGCGGG
>JBAVUB010000370.1:0-5168 GCA_049696575.1 Acidobacteriaceae bacterium
CGAAGGACCCCCCGACCAACGGGAGGGGATTGGCTCGAAGAGCCACCGCTCTTGCTCTTGCTTTTGCTCTGCTTTTGCTTTTGCTCTTGCTCTTGCTTTTGCTCTTGCCTTTGCTTTTGTCTTCCCCCCAACCAGATGCCGTTGCCCCATATCTGCCCGTTTTTGGCTGATGTGGGAGACCACCTATCTCTCCCCCTGACTCTCTCCCCTCCACGCACCGTGTAGGGCGCGACTGCCGTGCCGAAAAAGCCCCAAAAGAAAAAGGGGCTTGACCCCGACGCCGCATCACCCCGAAGCACCGATCCGCAGGCACTCATCTAACGAATCTCTCAAAATCCCCTGCTCATCGGACCGCAGCAGAACCCGGCAATGCCGCGCGCCCTCGACCCCCTTAATTTCGAGGCTGCCCGCTCCGCGCACCCGAAAGAATGGGCGAGGAAAATCCGCGAAATACTCGAGCGTTCCCAGGCCAGCGAGTTGCTCAATGGAAGATCGCGACCAGGCTTCATCGAAGCGATAGCAGCAAACTATGCTCCCGTCGAAGCAATCTTCCAGTTTCTCCACAGCAATTACCTTCATCTCGAATCCACCAGCCTCGCAATCGACCTCAGCACCGTGTCCACTTCCGCTTCCGTGCTAAACCCAGAGACGCTCAGCCGGACCGTTCCCTCCCCCGCGCAGCCCAGGGCCTCGTGCGTCAGAGGAGCGCAATGCAGCCCGGTTCGACACGCAATCCCAAAGCTCTCCTCGAGTGCAAGACCGGCGTCTTCAACCGGCCAGCCTTCAACCAGGAAAGAAACCACGGGGAGACGCTCCACCTGCGCTTCATCGTCGACAACCCTCACCCCGGCAATCGACCGAAGCCCGCTGCGCAGGCGCTTCCCCGCCCATTCTGCCTGGCGGCGGAACGTCTCGCCCTCCGCAGCATGCCACGCCAAAGCGGCACACAAGCCCGCGATGCCAGGCAAATTCGGCGTTCCCGCTTCGAGTCTCTCCGGCATCGCTGCAGGGTGCGAATGGGACTGGCTATAAGGCGCCCTCGTCCAGGCCTCCACTGGCCGCGACTGGTGGCGATCAATCATGCGTCCAACGTGACGGGAAGAATCAGATCGCCAACCGCTCCTGCCACTCTGCCCGCTGACGCCGGCGGCAACTCCAGCGCCCGGCTCACAGCGGCAACCACTCCCGGCGCTTTGGGCCACCCCTCAGCCGCGTTGTTCATGTAAATGAAGGCGGCCGGGGAAACCCCGAGTCGTGGACTCCCCGAGTTCCCCTCCCGGAGCTGCGTGCTCCCAATCCTCGATCGCCTTCAAGGTTTTTTCCCTGCGTCTTCGCCGTCCCGGCCACAAAGACGCCCGTCAGGCAGCTTTCGCCGGCGTAACCACAAACTCACCGTTGTCATCGCAGCATTCGATGCCCTTCGTCTGCACACACTCGAAAGAATTCAGCGCCGTCTTCCCGGTTGGGTCGTACGCTCCCCCATACGCCAGGTCCATGAACGCCGCGCAGACTCCCCGGATCATGTACGCGCTCGGCCTCCGCGTAACGCCGTACGCAGTGCTGTCCGCCTCGTAGTAGTCGTAGGCCCGGACCACCATCCTCTTCCCCGGCTCCAGCTCCACAATCTCCGACTTCGCCCAGCCCCACGCCGTGAACACCGCAAACGCCCCATGCAGCACGTCTCCCGGCGCATGTTCGATCATCGGCCCTACCACTGCGTTCCACTCCTCCGACGTGATAATCCCGTACCCGGTGTGGTATCCGCACTCATGCGCGGCATTCACCAGAAGAAACTCCGCGGCCGGCAGCAGATCGGCATCCACCCGCCGCGTAAGCCGCTCCGCAAAGCTGTTCCACAGCGCTGCCGGAAAATGGTTGACGAAAACGTTGTAAGCGGGGATCAGCCCTTCCTCCGTCGGAGCCACGCTCACCTGAGAAAGAGACTGGATCACTTGCCTGCGATCGATGGCCATGTCGTTATTCCTTTCACTCGGCTACAACCGAGAAACAGGATTGGGGCGCCCCCGAAGCGATGCTGGCCGTTTCCAGCACGGCATACGACCGCCTCCGCTTGCCAAACGCAGCGGCAAACAGCGCAGCAATGTATCCCCGGGTCAGATGATTGACAGGCTTGCTGGTCTTGCCCCACTTCTTGATCCAGCCGGCATCCAGATGCGAACTCGGCAGCTCCACGTTCCCGCCATCCGCGCCCGCGTTCACCACCTTCAGCACGCCCATGCCCGTCGTCCTGAAATACTGCTCCCCGGCCGACAGCCGCTCCGCCACCGTTTTCACGTTGTACTTCTCGAAGTAAGCGCTCAGAACCTCATAAAACGTGTCTTCGGCCGTCTCCGTCAGCAGTTTCTTTCCGTCCAGCATGCCGCAATCCTCCGCCAGTTGCGTGTAAAGGGTCGCGTAGTGGTGGCAATGCATGACATAGCTTTGCCCTTCCACAAGATGCCGGCAGCTGCGTGGATCGAATGCCGACTCCATCGCCAGCGTATGTTGATTGTGCTGTTCCATTTTTTTTTTGCCTCTTTGTCGCTCTGTGATCGGGTAGGTGATCGAGTGGACGAGGGGGTCTTCGCCGCAGTGCCTCAAAACACCATCAGACCGGCGGCGCGTCCTTGCCCGTGATTTCCTTGTAGGCCGCCTTGAATTTGGCGAGAAACGCCGGCGTGTCCTCCACCGACCCCGCGATCATGGCTGCTACGCCCGTCGCCATGATCAGCCGCATCTTCGCGTTCTGGCCCCCTGAGCTTCAATCAGCTCGAAGTACTTCACCAATTTCGCAGCCATCCATCACCCCTTGTCATAAGCTGATCTTCCCGTTGTCAAGTAGATCGATTCGAAATCGGCAGCCCATCGCGTCGTTGAACGTCGGCCATCGCCAGAAGATGGTGCCACACCCTCCAGCACCTTCAACCAATTTGCTTATCGGTGAGGTACCGAGAGCGATGAGAGAGTTCCGTTTTGGCACAGATAGAACGCTGGGCGCTGAACCCAGGACGCTGAACGTTCCTTCGCTACTGGCTACTGGCTACCGGCTACCGGCTGCCTTCGCCCCACCCTCGGAATCCCATGCTGATGGCAATCCACACACCGCACCCAATGAATGTTATGCAAGCTCTTCGCATTCGAGTAAGTCGTGTCCATCTTCTCCACGTCGATTCCGCAGTCCGACATCTTCGGATGGCATGTCTTGCACGAAGCCCGCGCATTCTCGTTATGCCCCAAGTGGCACGAGAAACAGCTCAGCCCCTCATGCACGCCCATCGGAGTCCGATCGTCCCCCGATCCCGCCTGCATGCCCCAATGCGCAACCGCCGCCGCCGATCCCGTCTCCGGCTCCCGCGGAGCATGGCACTGATAGCAGATCGCCTGCCGCCGGTCCGGACTCACCTTCACTGCCGTCGCTCCGTCGTACACCGCCGGAATCGCCAGCTCCGCCGCAGCAAAGTGCATCCGCTCCCGCCGGTCGTAAAACGCCAGCGAATCTCGCACATCCTCACCCGCCACCGAAATCCGCTCCGCAGGCCTGGTCTCCACCGCGCCTTCCCGGTGAACCCAGTGGCACGTCAGACACGGCATCGTCGCCTGATCCGCAAACCCGGCTCGCACCACCCGCCACGGTCCCGTCCGATTCACCGGCTCCACCAGATCCAGCACCGCGCCGTCGAAATGCATCCCGTGGCACCGCAAACAGTCGTCCATCAGCTGCTGCTTCCGGTTCTGCCCAGCATCGGTGAAAATCTGCCGGTACGTCGCGCTGTGCGGACCCGCATGCCACGTCGCATATTCCTGCTCATGGCACTTCTCGCAAGCCACCGTCATCGCCACTACATCCGTATCCCGCAGCCGAATCATCTCCGGCCACCGGCGGCTCAGATGAACCGCAATGTGCCGCAACTTCGTCGTCAGCCTCGTATCGTGACAGTCCAGGCACCCAACATTCCGGTGCGCCGACCCGTGCACATAGCCCACCGTGTCTGCCATTTCATGGCAATTCGCACAACCAGCACCGTGTCGAGAAGTGTAGTAGCTCGAGGCCCCATAAACACCGGCAACAGCAATCACCACGACCGACCCAACCAGCACCGCAACGAACCTGAGCACCCGCATCATGACCGGAACGCCGTCCCCTTCCAGCCCCGCACCAACGCGTCCGACGCAAAATAAGCAATCGCCATAATCGTCAGCACCGGATTGAACCCGCCATTGTTCACGTGCACGCTGCCGTCGATCACGAACACGTTATCGACGTCGTGCACCTGGCAATTCCGGTTCACCACCGACCCCCGAGGATCGTCGCCCATCCGGCACGTCCCCGCCTGGTGCTGTCCCGACGAAACAATCTCCGGTCGTCCCGCCATCAGCGAAGTCTCGACCGCGCCAGCTTCCTTCAGCCACGCCTCAGCTCGTCGAGCCTGCACCTCGCCAATCTCAAACGTATGAGAATGACTGTTCCCCGACAGCCGCGCCACCGGCAAACCCCATTGATCCTCAACCGCCGGATCCAGCGTCACCCGCCCGTCCGCCGTCGGAATCTGCTGCGTCGGACCCATCACGATCATCGTCCGCCGATGAAACTCCCGCATCGCCTGCTTATGCCCAGCACCCCAGCGTGGAGTCCCAGGAGGAAGCCGATCCAAAGTATGAATCGGCAGCCGGATAAACTCGTTCGCCAGCAATCCGCCGCCGCACAAACCCGGCGTCCCATGGTTGTAATCGCTCACCGCAATGCTCGCGCCAGGCCCCACATCGTCATACGTCTCAAAATCGAAAAACCCCAGAGCCCCGGTATAGTGATGCCCCTGCAAATGCCGTCCCACTTGGTCGTATCGATTCCCCAACCCATCAGGAAACAAGCGGCTCTTCGAATTCAGCAGCAGCCGCGCCGACTCAATCGCGCACGCTGACACCACCACAATGTCCGACAACTGCTCCTGCAGCCGCCCATTCTCGTCGAAATACGAAACACCCCGAGCCCGCCCACTCGCATCGGTCAGAATCTCCTTCACCATGCACTCGGTCCGCAGCTCGCAGTTCCCCGTAGCCAGCGCCGCGGGAATCACCGTGTTCTGCGACCCGTTCTTCGCGTCCACCTCGCACGCAAATCCCACGCACCACCGGCACCGCATACAAGGCCCGCGCCCGTTATACGGCAC
>JBAVUB010000371.1:0-10198 GCA_049696575.1 Acidobacteriaceae bacterium
CCTTAGTACTGCCTCCGGACCAAAATGGCGCCGCTCCCGCACATCCTCGTACCTGGAGATCCCGCTCGCCATCGCCCCGCGAGGTTCGCTTCAGCCCCCAACCTCACCTCCACGAGCCAAACCAAAAACTCCCCTTGACAAAACCCCTCCATACCTGTTTACTCTAGGCCTGTAGCAACCATGCCTATGACTGACACTTCCCGCGACCTCTTCCCCGGCGCCCTCGAGATGATGATCCTCGAGTCCCTCCGCCGCCAGCCCGCCCACGGTTACGCCCTCGTCCTCCACATCCAGCAGCGCTCCAAAAACCTGCTCCAGGTCGAAGAAGGCTCCCTCTACCCCGCGCTGCAGCGCCTGCTCAAGGCCAGGCTGGTCAAAGCCGAGTGGGGCCTCTCCTCCACCAATCGCCGCGTCCGCACCTACCAGATCACGCCCGCCGGCCTGCGCCGCCTCGAGCAGCAAAGATCCAGCTTCGAACGCATGTTCGAGGGCATCGCGCTCGTCCTCAACCCCGGCAAATCCCCTGCCAGCTAGGAGAACCCTCCCATGAACTGGATACCGCGCATCTTCCGCCGCCGCACCCTCTTCGACGATCTCTCCGAGGAAATGCGCCTGCACCTTGAAGAGCGCGTCGAACAGCTCACCCGCGAAGGCCTCAGCCCCCAGGAAGCCGAGCGCCAGGCGCGCATCGCTTTTGGCAATCCAACCGTGGTCGAAGAGCGCAGCCGCGCGGTGTGGCAGTGGCCCACCCTCGAATCCATTGCCGCCGACCTGCGCTTCGCCGTTCGCCAGCTCCGCCGCTCCCCCGGATTCACCATCGCTGCTATTCTCACCCTCGCCCTGGCTATTGGCGCCAACGCCGTGGTCTTCAGCATTCTCAACGCGTTCCTTCTCCGCCCCCTGCCCGTGGCGCGCCCTGACAGCCTGTACACCCTCCAGCATGGACAGGTGAGTTCTCACCAGTCCTATCCCGACTACCTCGATCTCCGCGACCGCAACCACAGCTTCGACAGCGTGATGGCGTTCAACGCGGATGAAGTAGGGCTGGATACGGGCGAGGGCGATCCAGCCGAAGTCTGGGTCGAAGAACCCAGTGGCAACTATTTCGATGCGCTGGGTCTCCAGCCGTATCTGGGCCATTTTTTCCATGTCTCCGACGAGCGTGCGGCCAACAGTGCACCCTCCATCGTGCTGAGCTATGAGTACTGGCACACCCATTTCCAGGACGATCGCACCGTCGTCGGCCGCGTCGTCAAGCTCAATCGCCATCCCTTCACCATCCTCGGCGTCGCGCCTCCGGATTTTAACGGGACCCTGCTCTTCTTCAATCCAGCGATGTTCGTGCCGCTCGTGGATCATCCGGAACTGGGGGGGGACGACCTCACCACCCGCGGCAATCGCTGGGTCTTCGACGTCCTTGGCTATCTCAAGCCGGGTGTCACGCCCGCCCAGGCGGTTTCCGATCTGAACTCGATCGGCAGCTACCTCGAAAAGTCCTATCCCAAAGACGAAAGCAAAATGACCTTCAAGCTGGTGCGGCCCAGTCTTTACGGCGACTATCTCGGCCGGCCGGTCAAGGCCTTCATAGCCGGTCTGATGCTGCTCACCATGCTCATTCTGCTGGCCGCCTGCGCCAATCTCGGCAGCCTCTTCGCTGCGCGCGCTGCCGATCGCTCCCGTGAAGTGGCTCTGCGCCTTGCTCTCGGCTCCACGCGCCGGCGCATCCTGCGCACATTGTTCACCGAGGCGGTGCTCATTGCGCTCGCCGGCGGTGCCGTCGGACTTGCAGGCAGCGTGGTAATCCTCCGCGCCCTCACCGCATGGCGCCCCTTCACCAGCTGGCCCGCCCATCTGTCCGTCAATCCCGACGCAGGGGTTTATCTCGCCGCGCTGTTACTGGCCATCGTCAGCGGACTTCTCTTCGGCGCCGTCCCTGTCCGCCAGGTGCTTCACACAAATCCGTACGAAGTCATCAAGGCTGGATCGGGCGCCAGAACCGGGAGACGCATCAGCGCACGGGAAATCCTCCTCGTGGCGCAAATTGCCATCTGTGCGGTGCTGGTCACCTCCTCTCTGGTCGCCGTGCGCGGACTGGGCCGCTCTCTGCACGCCCATCTCGGCTTCGACCTCCAGCACACCATGCTGGCGGAGCCGGACCTCACCATGGCTGGTTACACCGGCGATCGCGTGCCGCCCATGCAGAAGCGCATGATCCAGGCCATGGAGGGGATTCCCGGCGTGGAGGCCGTGGCCCTGGCCGATGCCGTGCCTTTCAACCCGGCGATAGGCACCGGCATGGTCTTTCGCGACAACGTGACCGACCTGCGGCCCGCCAACGCCGTCGCCAGCACTTATCTCCTCCATGTTTCTCCCGGGTATTTCCGCGCAGCCGGCACCACCCTCTTATCCGGACGCGACTTCTCCTGGCAGGACGACAAAAACTCGCCGCGTGTGGCCGTCGTGAATGCCGAGTTCGCCCGCCGCCTCTTCGGCTCCGTCAACGCCGCCATCGGCCGCTATTACAAGCTGCGCGATGGAACCCGCATCCAGGTCGTCGGCGTCGCCGAAGACGGTAAGTATTACAACCTCACTGAAAATCCGGAGCTGGCCCAGTTTGTTCCCATCCTGCAGGCGCCAACCGCCACGACAACCCTGGTGGTCCGCGCCCGCGCCAGCCTGAGCAACGCCTCCGAACTTGCCCCGGCCATGAGAGATTCTCTGCGGCAACTGGATGCCGGCATGCCGGTGACCATCGAAACCCGGGAGAAGCCGCTGGAGGTCAATCTGTTTGGTCCGCGCATGGCCACCGTCTCCCTCGGCGTCCTCGGCCTGATGGGCGCTATGCTCTCCATCACCGGCATCTTCGGCATGGCCGCTTACGCCGTCAGCAGGCGCCTCCGCGAGCTCGGGATTCGCGTCGCCCTCGGCGCCCAGCATAAGGAAGTGTTGCAGGCCGCCCTCGGCCGCGCTGCGAAACTCCTGGCCATCGGATCGGCCGTCGGCCTCGCCCTCGGCATTCTGGCCACGCGCGTCCTCGCCTTCATCGTCTATCAGGCCACGCCCCGCGATCCCCTCGTCCTCACAGGAGTGGTTCTTGCTATGGCCCTCCTCGGTCTGGTTGCCACCTGGATCCCCGCCCAGCGCGCCCTCTCCGTCGATCCCTTAGTCCTCCTCCGCGAAGAGTAAACCGCCGCAGCCCGGAATCCCCGGATCGCCGCAATAAGGTCCGAAGATCGGCCCGGAATCCCCGGATCGCCGCAATAAGGTTCGAAGATCAGACACGAATTTCGAATTCGCGGAGAGAAATCCCCCGTTGCCGCCAGTGCCATACCCAAAAACCCCCGCTGCAAACGGCCAGGTTCACCCCACAGCAAGCAGCGTAGCCTCAGATCGTCCGCGAACCGCATAACCAAATGCCGGGCTTCAGCTCCTTGGTAATGTCTCCGGACCAAAATGGAACTCCTCCCGCCCCTCCGATTGGGTAAGCCCGCGGCAACCGCATCGCCCCGCTCCCGCCAAAACGTAGCCCCACCCACCCCCCCAAAAAACACGTGGCCCCCGCCAGGTTCACCCCACAGCAAGCAGCGTAGCCTCAAACCGTGCCCTCCCCGTACAACTAAATTTCGGAATTTTACTCCTCAGTAACCGTCTCAGAACCAAAACGGGACGCCGCCCTGCCCCGCGTCGCTTTCCCAAATCGGCGTCGCACGTCAGCTCGCGACCCGCGCAACACAGAAAGAATGTACTTTGCCTTGCAAAGTAGTTTGTGGTATAAAGTCCTGCATGAAAGCCTTGCGTCGCGCCCTCGCCACTCTGGAACTCGCGTTGATCGCCCCTGCCACTCTCTTCATGACCGCTCTCTTCGTGCGCAACCTGCAGCCCCAGCAGTTCGAGCCCGCGCACACCGCCCAGCGCATCGTCACTTGGTACGCCGCCCGACCCCACCTCGCGCTTTGGTTCTTCCTGATTGCGTTTCCCCTCGCCGTGCTGGTCATCGGCTGCGTCAGCCTCATCCGAAGCTGGCGCGCCGATCCCGCCATCCGCGCCGCAGCCTCCGCGTGCGCCGCAGCCATCCGGCGTCATTTCGCCGTACTGATCGTCGCCCTGGCCACCGCGACTTCCGCCGGAATCCTGGCCATTGTCGCGCTCCACATGATCACAGATTGAAGCCGCCCCCGCTGCCGGCCGACGGGCTCTGGTCAAAACCCCGTTGCCGGTTTCTTGACACGTTGTTTCAGCGTTCCCGCCGATGTTGCCGCAGCGCCGACCAGCCTGGATGGGCAGCCGAGAGGGCAACGCCGGCGAGAAGAATTCCCGCGAAAATGAAGGGCGGACGTCTGGATCGCGGTAGCGCATTGGCATAGAAAAGGGCCGCCGCGCCCACTATCAGGCAGAGAAACGCACAGCAGATGCTCGCAACTACGATGGTTCGCGATCTCTTCCTCATCCAGGCATTGATCCAGGCGCCGATCGGAGACAGCAAAAGCGCCATGACCGGCATCCGCACCAGACCTTCCGAGGCGGCTTCGAGCGAATTCCGGATCAGGAATCCACCGGCGTCCGTCAGTCCGCTGGCTGCAAAAGCCTGGTGCAGCCACAGCTCGCAGCGGGTCTCCCATAAAAGGTTCACCGCGAACCCGGCACAGAGCAGCGTCAGGGTCCCAACCATGGCGCACCACACACCGGCGACCGCTGCCAGCACGACCGAGCGGGTCCGCTCCATGACCGCCGATCCCGTCGCACCCAACAACGCGACCGCCAGGAAGACCGGGCCGATCACGAGAGAGAAGTTTCTGACCGGTACGAACAACTCGGTTACGTGGTTGCCGACGAGTATTGCGCCCAATACGAAGCCGGTCATCGTACCCACGCGGGTCGCGACGCCCAGCTGTGCGCTACCCCGGTACCGAACCCAGAGACCCGCAATTCCGTAAATCATCAGCAGGACGACGTCCACCCCAAAGAGACGGGTTCCGTCTCCCTGAATGGCAGATGGATGGCGTGCAACGCCGATTGCGGTCAAAGTCAGCGCTATCAGGACGCCCAATATCGGTGTGGTTCCGGGCAGGTGTCCCCTGCGCGTCGTGTCTGTCGTTCCAGCGGCCACTCGCTCCTGCTCTCCAGGTCTCCGCAAGTTTACTCGGGGGGCTAACTCCTCCGCGTCATTGATTGGCAAATATGAAAGCTTTCAGCCGTCAGGCTGGACCGGGTCTCGATTCTTGGACCAGGGATTGCGCGAAGCGTGGGCTGTTGCCTTTCAACCCGCCACCCCTGGCTTGAGAACCGCGTCCGTACCATTGAACGTCCACCCGGGATCACCGGAATGAGGTTCGTATCAGGACCCGACTTCAGTCGGGCCATTAACAAAGCCGGCGGGTAACGTGAGCCCCCGGCGTGCCCGGTTTTGGCACGCTGGAGTGGAGCACCGCCTGTCACGCCCAAATCTTCCAAAATTCCCCAAAAACCTCCAAATGTGGAAAACTTGTCAAGAGGGGACCCAAAAATCCAAAGTAATAACATCACATAACACACCACTTATATCTTTATACCCTCAAAATATTTTGGCCGTTTTATTCTCTCCATGTGATATTCTGTACTTATAGAGTAAAAAAAGAAAAAGCCCGCCATCGCGCGGGCTTTTCTGTTTCAGAGAGGAGACTGCACTGTGCCGCATTCCCAACCAGCCCGCGTACTCATGCACTCTCTCCCTGCTGTCCCCTCTCTTCTGCCTCCTGCCCCCTTCATACTCTCCAGGGCATCAATCAAACCCATGAGTGATGCATTCACACGCGTCATGCCATCAATCACGCACGCGAATGCATCAAAGACACGCGCGACCCAACTGACTCGCCCTCAATCATCAAGCCCCTTCGCGCACACGGGTGTATCAATGACGAGTGTCATGGACGCATTCGCGAGCGCCTCGCTTCTGACTTGTTTGCAACTACTTAGAATTTCGCATTTTGCTAACTCAGGCAGAATCAATCACCGGACCGGAAGGGGGAGGGGGTGGGGGGTAGCCCCGCACAAAAGTCACGCCCTCACCAGCCAGCTACCCGCAGCCAGCTACAGGCTACCGGCTACAGGCTACAGGCTGCCTTACTCCTCCTGCTCCCGCAGCTTCGCAATCACCGAGAAGTCCTCGAGCGTCGTCACATCGCCCTTGATCTCCCCATGCGTCGCCATCTCCCGCAGCAGCCGCCGCATAATCTTTCCCGACCGCGTCTTCGGCAGCTGGTCCGTGAACCGAATATCGTCCGGCCGCGCCAGCGATCCAATTTCCTTCGCCACCCACGCCCGCAGCTCGTCCTTCGTTTCCTTCGTCGGCGTGAATCCGCCTTCCAGCGTCACAAACGCCGCAATCGCCTGCCCCTTCAGTTCGTCGGGACGCCCCACCACCGCCGCTTCCGCAACCTTGGGATGCGCGACCAGCGCCGACTCGACTTCCATCGTTCCCAGCCGATGCCCGCTCACGTTGATCACATCGTCCACGCGCCCCATCAGCCAGAAATACCCGTCCACGTCCATGCGCGCGCCGTCGCCCGTGAAATACGCACCCTCTACGTCGGACCAGTATTGCTTCACGTACCGGTCCGAATCGCCCCAGATCGTCCGCGCCATCCCAGGCCACGGCTTCCGAATCACCAGCAGTCCGCCCTGGCCCGCCGGAACCGGGTTCCCCTCTTTTGTAACTACCTCCGGCACAATTCCGAAGAACGGCCGCGTCGCCGAACCCGGCTTGGCCGCAATCGCCCCAGGAATCGGCGAGATCATGATGCCGCCCGTCTCCGTTTGCCACCACGTATCCACAATCGGGCAGCGCCCGTGACCGATCACCTCGCGATACCAGATCCACGCCTCAGGATTGATCGGCTCGCCCACCGTTCCCAGCAGCCGCAAAGTGCCCAGATCATGCTTTGCCGGATATTCGTCGCCCCACTTGTTGAACGCCCGAATCGCCGTCGGCGCCGTGTAAAAAACCGTCACCTTGTGGTCGTCGATAATCTTCCAGAACCGGTCCGGCTGCGGATGATTGGGCGCGCCCTCATACATCACTGTCGTCGTGCCGTTCTGCAATATGCCGTAAACAACATACGAGTGCCCGGTCACCCAACCGATATCCGCCGTGCACCAGTAAACATCGTCCTCGCGCAGATCAAAAATGTACTTACTGGTCAGATAGGTGTGTACCGAGTAGCCGCCGGTCGTGTGCACCAGGCCCTTCGGCTTACCGGTCGTTCCCGACGTATAGAGGATGTACAGCGGGTCCTCGGAATCCAGTTCCTCCGCCGGACACTCCGCATCGGCCTTCGCCATCACCTCATGCCACCAGTGGTCGCGGCCCGCCTGCATCGCGATCTCCGATCCCGAACGCCGGTAAACCACCACGTTCTTCACCGTGGGACACTGAGCTATCGCTTCATCCACGGTGGCCTTCAGCCGCACTTCGTTGCCGCGCCGGTACGACGTGTCCTGCGTCAGGATTGCCACGCACTGCGAATCGTTTACCCGATCCACAATCGCATTGGCCGCAAATCCGCCAAAAATCACCGAGTGCACCGCGCCAATCCGAGCGCATGCCAGCAGAGCGATCGCCAACTCCGGCGTCATGCCCATGTACACCGCGACCCGATCGCCCTTTTTGATCCCGAGGCTCTTCAGCGCATTCGCAAACCGCTGCACCTCGCCATGCAGCTCGCGGAAGGTCAGCCGCCGCACTTCGCCCGGCTCGCCTTCCCACAGGATGGCCGTCTTCTCGGCACGCCCATTGGCCACATGCCGGTCCACGCAGTTGTAACAAAGGTTGATTTTGCCGCCGACAAACCACTTTGCCCATGGCAAATTCCACTCCAGAACCTTCGTCCATGGCGCAAACCAGTGCAGATCCTTCGCCGCTTCCGCCCAGAATCCCTCGGGATCTTTTACTGACCGCTCGTACATCCTCTGGTACTCGGGCAAGTTCTTGATATGCGCTTCCCGCGCAAATTCCTCGGGAGGCGGAAACACCCGGGTTTCACGCAGAATAGAGTCCAGATTCGGGCTGATAGTCGTCTCGGATGCCATGCTTTCTCCACCGATCACACTACCGTCCCCACCCGCGCCAGCGCAACCGCCCGGATGGGGGATCGCCCGCAGATACACTATCCCCTGAGGAATTTGCCTTTGCCCTCCAACCTCGGCCACATTCTCGCCGTCATCCCAGCTCGCCTTGGATCCACGCGCCTGCCCCGCAAAGTCCTCCGCGAAATTGCCGGCGAGCCCATGCTCGCCTGGGTCTATCGCGCCGCCCGCGCCTGTCCGCTCCTCGATCAGGTCCTCATCGCTACAGACTCCGACGAAGTCCTCAACTTCGCCCAGTCCCACTCGCTGCCCGCCGTCTTCACGCCCGAGGATTGCCCCAGCGGCACTGACCGCGTCTACGCCGTCGCCCAGTCCATCCCTGCCGACATCTACGTCAACATCCAGGGCGACGAGCCGCTCCTCACTCCTCAGCACTTCATGCCCCTGTTGCAGCTCTTTGAGCGCCCCGAGGTTCACGTCACAACCCTCGCCGTCCGCTGTCCCGCTGCCGACATCCACAATCCCAACGCCGTCAAAGTTGTTACCGCCGACGACGACCGCGCCCTCTACTTTTCCCGCGCCACCATTCCCTTCGACCGTGGCGGCGGTTTTGCCGGATATCGCAAGCACCTCGGCGTCTACGCCTATCGCAAAGCGGCCCTCGATCGATTCGCCACCCTTCCGCCGTCCTGGCTGGAACGCGTCGAGCGCCTCGAGCAGCTCCGTCTGCTCGACAACGGCATTCCCATTCACGTCGCCGCTGCACCCAGCGATACCATCGGCGTCGATACCGAAGAGGACCTGCGGGCCGCCGAAGCCGTCCTCTTAGAGCGAGCGCAACAAGCTCGGTAAATTACGAACCAGGCGCTTTGGCTTCAAGTCGCGGTCAAATCCGCTCCTCGAGACTCGCGCCCGAACGCCGCCACCACCACCAGATAGCAGGCCACAATCGCCACCGTGACCGCCAGCACCCAACCATATCCGCGTCCGATGCGTTCAGCCACCCTCGACTGAATTTCGTTGTTCTGTGAAGAAATGAGGTTGCCCAGCTGATACGCCAGTCCCGGAAACGTCGCCCGCACCGGTCCCGGCGACAGCTCGCTCAGCCACGCCGGCACCACGCCCCACGCGCCCTGCACCATAAACTGCATCGCGAACGCGCCACCCGCCAGCGCCACCACCGAGTGCGACAGCGCATACAGCGGGATCATCGGCAGAGCCAACAGCGCCGCCAGAATAATCGCCCGCTTGCGCCCGATCCGCTCCGACAGGCTGCCGAAGAACATGCCGCCCGCCAGCGCACCGATGTTGTACAAAATCGCAATCGCTCCGGTCAGCTGCGCCGAGAATCCATGGTCCTTTTGCAGGAATGTCGGATACAAATCCTGCGTCCCGTGCGAAAACGCATTAAATCCCGTCATCAGGAGCACCAGAAATATGAAAGTTCCCGCGTATTGCAGCACACCCTTGCGCAGCCCCATCTCTGGAAATGCCCTGGCCTCCAGCGAGCGGCCTTCCCTCCACGTCGGCGACTCCTCCACCTTGCCACCGATATAAAAGACCAGAAGCGCCGGAATCGCGCCGACCAGAAACATCCCGCGCCATCCGAACTCGTGCCCGTGCCAGGTGAAATGCGAGAACCACGGGAACAGCAGGGCATAAGCCGCTGCCGCCACCAGATAGCCCACCGCATATCCCTCCTGCAGCAGGCCGGAAAAGAATCCCCGATTCTCCTTCGGCAGCGTCTCGAACGCCAGCGCCGCGCCCACCCCCCATTCACCGCCCATAGCAATGCCGAACAGCGCCCGCAGCACCAGCAGCGTGTGCATCGATCCGGCAAACGCACACGCCAGTTCCAGCAAGGAGTAACACGCGATGTTGAACATCAGCGTCGGCCGACGCCCAAACCGGTCCGCCATCATGCCGAACAGAAACGCACCCACCGGCCGGAACGCCAGGGTCAGCGCCAGTGCTTCCACCACTTCTGACCGCGCTACACGAAAGTCCGCGGCGACCGCGGAAACGCAAAAGACCAGGATGAAATAGTCAAAGGCATCGAGCGACCACCCCAGAAAGCACGCCGCAAACGCGTGTCGCTGCCGCGAGCTCAGGCTCCGGAAGGGGCTCGGCATTGCGC
>JBAVUB010000372.1:0-2224 GCA_049696575.1 Acidobacteriaceae bacterium
ACATCGCCCTGGGCAACCTCACCGACAACAAACTCGAGGTCGCCGTCGCCATCGGTACCGACCCCGCCACCACTTTCTCCGCCATCGTCCCCGCCCCGCCCGAAGTCGAGGAGTTCCTCATCGCCGGTTTCCTCCGCCAGGAACCCGTCGAGCTGGTTAAGTGCGAAACCGTCGACCTCGAAGTTCCCGCCCACGCTGAAATCATCCTCGAGGGCTACGTCTCCCTCGACGAACTCCGCCCCGAAGGCCCCTTCGGCGACCACACCGGCTTCTACACCCCCGCCGAGGACTACCCCGTCTTCCACCTCACCTGCATCACCCACCGCCGCGACCCCATCTACTCGGCGACCATCGTTGGCAAGCCGCCCCAGGAAGACGCATGGATGGGCAAAGCGGTCGAGCGCATCTTCCTCCCGCTCTTCCGCCTCACGCTGCCTGAAATCGTCGACATCAATCTCCCCATCGAGGCCGTCTTCCACAACCTCATGATCGTCTCCATCCGCAAGTCCTATGCAGGCCACGCGCGCAAGGTCATGAACGGCATCTGGGCCATGGGCCAGGCCATGTTCACCAAGTGCATCATCGTCGTCGACGAGGATTGCGACGTTCAGAATCTCGCCGCAGTCACCCTCCGCGTCGCCAACAACATCGATCCCGAGCGCGACATCCAGTTCACCCTCGGCCCCATCGACTCTCTCGACCACTCTTCCCGCCTGCCCAACTACGGCAGCAAGATGGGCATCGATGCCACCCGCAAATGGGCCGCCGAAGGCTTTACCCGCCCCTGGCCTCAGGAAATTGTGATGGACACTGTGACAAAATCCCGCATCGACGCCCTCTGGAAAAAACTCGGCCTCGAATAGACCGCTTTCGAGGACGCGAAAGAAGCGGGTGCCCCATAACCTGGCCTGAGCGAGCGCAGCGAGTCGAATGGCTCTGCCCGGTTTTGGCAGATGTGGGAATCGCGCGAAGCGCGATTTACTATCGATGGATAGGACTCACATGGAGACTCCCACGTTCACCCTCGCCGGCATGCGCCAATTCCACACCTGGACCCACGCATGCCTGACGGTACTGCTCGATCACCTCGCGACCATCCCCGCCGCCGACTACGCGAAAGAACTTCCCAACTTCGGCTTCCCCACTCTCCGCGCCCAGGTCATCCACATCTTCAACTGCGAAGCCTTCTGGGTCCACACCCTCCAGAATCTCCCCTTCGAAGACGAAGACCCTGCCGGCTACCCGACCGTCGCCGAAGCCCGCACCCTCCAGCGCGAAGTCGGCCTCAGAACCCTGAACTACCTCTCACGCCTCAGCGAGCAACACCTCAACGGCAACACCCAAATGCATTTTCCCGACGGAGACACCGCCGTCCGCACCCCGGCGCTCATCCTCCACCACGTCCTCACCCACGCCTTCCATCACAAAGGCCAGATCGTCGCCATGTGCCGCGCCCTCGGCTATCCGGCGCCGGATACGGATCTCAATAATTTTGAATAAAAACTGGGTGCAGGGTTCAGGCACAGCAAGGCAATCTACCGTTCCACCGCCTGGTTCACCCGCACACACCCCGTATAATTCCGCAGAAACGAATCCCGCAGCCGCCCGTACGCCTCCATCGTCTGAAACTTCCGCTGCCACGCCTGCTGATTCAGAAAATAGACCGTCGTCGCCACGTGTGCCTTATCGTCGAACAGCACATACATCCCCAGCATGTTGCCCGCGAGCTTCCGCAGGTCGTTCCCGTGCACCTCGAATCCGTGCAGCCCCACCGGCAGCGCCCGCGCCGCCGTGGGACCGTTCCGCTCCGACTCCAGAAACGCCAGGTTCGCCAGCAAAATCCGCTTCATCGCCGGATACCGCGCCGCCGGCAGCAGTTCCACCTTCGCGTTCGCAAAAAGATCCGTCAGCGGATACCCGAACGTCACTTGCTCCGCCGCGTCCATCTCGATCAACTGCGTCCCGCTCGCCGTCTCGACCGGCCGTGACGCCACCCCAGTCGCCAGCGGCGTCGCCTCCACAACCCGCAGCCCATCCGGAAAACTGCACGTCGTATAAGGAACCAACGCCTTCGCCACCGGCGCACTCTGCCCAGCGCCCTGCGCCCCAACCGCCCCAGCCAAACCGACCAGCGTCGTAGCAACAAACCAACCCATCGCCGCCCTGCTGAACGCTGACCGCTGAAAGCTGACCGCTGTTTTCCCGAACGCTGAACGCCGAACGC
>JBAVUB010000373.1:0-6474 GCA_049696575.1 Acidobacteriaceae bacterium
ATCCCACCGTCATCACCGTCGGCCACATCGAAGGCGGCACGAAGCGCAACATCATTCCCGACGAGGTGAAGCTGGAGCTGACCACGCGCTCCTTCTCCGAGAAGAGCCGCGACACCGTGATCAAAGGCCTGGAGCAGATGGCCGCTGGCATCACCGCTTCCGCCGGTTTGCCGCCAGAGAAAGCCGCGACCGTCACCGTGCTCGACAACGAGTCGACGCCGGTGCTCTACAACGATCCCGCGCAGACCGCTATGGTGAGGGCGACGCTGGTGAAAACCCTCGGCGCTGACAACGTCTCGGACATACCGCGAGCCATGGCCAGCGAGGATGTGGGCGTCTTTGCGCTGCCAAACCACGAGATTCCGCTGACTTATTTCATCCTGGGCGCGATGGATCCGGTGAAGCTGGCGGCCGCGCGCGCAGCCGGGAAAGAGTTGCCTGGCCCGCACACCAGCCGCTTCGAGCCGCTGCCTGAGCCGACGATCCGCACCGGCGTGACGGCGATGACCAGCGTGGCCATTTCGCTGCTGCAATAAGAATGCAATGAAACTCAACCAATCGTTCACTGCGAAACTCCAAAAAAGCCCGAACCAAGGCGGCTGGACTTATGTGGTCTGGCCGGATTCAGTGGAATTCTTCGGGACGCGCGGCCTGGTGAAGGTTCGCGGCAGGGTCGACGGCGTTCCTTTCCGCAGCTCGTTTATGGCTCTCGGCGACGGCAGGCACAAGCTGCCGGTGAAGGCAGACATCCTGAAGGCGATCGGCAAAGCCGCAGACGACTCGGTGACGGTGCTGCTCGAAGAGCGCATCACTGCAAAGCACTAATCTCGGCAAGTTTCTCATTGCACAAAGTTTGGTGCATGACTATACTTCCGCAATCCCCCAAACAAAGGAGGCAACATGGGAAAAATCAATGTCGGCCGCTGGATTCTTTGCGGGGTGATTGCGGGCATTGTTGGGGATCTGGTGGGAAGCCTTGTGGACGGCGTGCTGCTTGCGCCGAGGTGGAACGCCGGACTGCTCCGACTCGGCCAGCATGCCATGAACTCGACCCAGATCGTCGAATTCAACGTGGTGGGAATCTTCATTGGGCTGGTTGGGCTGTGGATTTACGTCGGCATCCGTCCTCGCTTCGGCGCCGGGCCGAAGACAGCGATCTATGCCGGGCTGACCACATGGATCCTGGCATTTCTGCTGCCAAATACCGCGTTCATGTACATCACGCCGCTCTACTCGCGTCACCTGACGCTGTACACGACGCTGGGCAATCTGGTCGGATGTGTGCTTGCCGTGCTGGTTGGCGCTGCGCTTTATAAAGAAGAAGCGTAGCCGCAGCAGCCGAAAAGAGAACGCCGTGCAGGTTCAGCTTGTGCCTGCACGGCGTTGTATCTTCGTCGACGGCGCGACGGCTCAGTCTGCGATCAGAGGTTGGCTTTTCGATTGCCGCTGACCAGGCGGATGATCAGCGTGAGAATAATCGCACCGATGACGGCGATGACGATGCTCATGATCAGGCCGTGCTGGCCAATCCCTCCAAGGCCGAGATGGCTGGAGAGGAAGCCGCCGATCAGCGCGCCGACGATTCCGACCACCATATCCATCAGGAACCCAAAGCCCGAGCCTTTCATGATCTTCCCGGTTAGCCAGCCAGCAATCGCACCGATAATGATCCAGGCAATAATCCCGTGTCCCATCATGTTGATTTGATCTCCTTCTTTTCTTAGTTTTAGGGGGAAAAGAAGGGATACTCGATTCGGAGACAAAGGTCAACAGGAAAGACAATATTGGCGTTTTGGTAAACGCCGGCGAAGGACGGCTTCCCAGCGGCTGATTTGCACCTGAAATGGTGCACTGCGTTACCGCAATCCCACCAACCCACGCACCGAGGCAACAAGTTTCTGCGGGTCGTAGCCCACGCCGTCTTTGAACACTGTCTCCACCTTCTCTACATCGGCGATGTTCTTCGCGGGATTGCCGTCGACGACGACGAGGTCGGCTGCTTTTCCGGAAGCAATTGTTCCCAGGTGCGCCTCTTCGCCGAGCCATTGGGCGCCGTTCTGGGTCGCGATGTGGATCGCTTCCTCCGGCGTAAAGCCCGCTTCGACCAGCAGCTCGAGATTGCGCTGGTCGCCGAATCCCGGCAACACTCCGCCGTAGCCGGTGGGATCGCAGCCGGCCATCAGCACGCCGCCTTGCTGCACGAAATCGTGCTCGAACTGCATTTCCATCTTCAGGAGACGGTCCGAGATGCTGTCTGACGGCGCGTCCTGCGCCCGCTCGGCAATGGCCGCGCGCGTGGTCGCGTAACTGCTCCATGCATCGGGCAGCAGCGAGGTGCGGACGCGCAGCGCCTCGCTCATCGGCGGCCGATTCGGGGCGAAGCTCTCGAAGATCGCCAGCGTCGAGGTGACGGCGACGTGATGGTCGATGAGGTACTTAATCGTCCCCTGAATCTCCGGACCTTCCACGTCCATCTTCGCCAGCTCGGCTTGCGGAGGATGCTGGCCTGGGCATACGCCGGTCTTCTTCTGCGAATAGAACTCGGTGTCGACCACAAGGCCGTGCTCCAGGTTGTCGATGCCCAGCCCTGCCGCCTCTTTGAATCCCACCGCGCACAGGTGCCCGGTGATTTTGAGGCCGTGCTCGTGCGCGTGATCGATGGCGGCCTTCAGCTCCTCCGGCGTGATGTGCATGTAGGCCTTGAACGAGGTCATGCCTTCCGCCGACCAGTAGTCGACCAGGCGCGCCGCGTCGTCCGGTCCGGTGAGCGTGTGCAGTTGCGGCCCGATGGCCGGCGAACCTTCAAGATAAGGACCGGTCAGGAACAGCTTGGGTCCTGGAATCTGGCCCGCGTCGATGGCCTGCTTCACCGAAATGTCGGTGTAGGGCTCGAGACTCCCTGCCGTCCGCGCCGTCGTCACGCCGCCGGCAAGATAGAGCCGCGGCGCCGAGTCCGCCATCTCGCCATACAGCGGAAGTAATCCCTGGACGCCATCGGGCAGCGGATAAAACAGGTGCTCATGCATGCCGACGAGGCCAGGAAAGACGGTCTTGCCGGCCAGGTCGATCATTTTCGCGCCGGTCGGCAGCATCTCGTTTGTGGTCTGCGGTCCCACCGACGTAATCTTCCCGTTCTCGATCACGATTCTCTGATTTTCTTTTGCCGGCGCGCCTGTCCCGTCGATCACCCGCACGTTTTGGAGCACCACGACCGGTGCGTCGACCTTGACGAACTGCTGGAGGGTCGACGGAACCTGCGCGCTCACCATCGCTCCGCACAAGAAACTGGCCAGCGCTATTGAACTTCGCTTCATCGGTACCTCTTGCGTTCCTGGAATCGAACTCCCACTATCCGGTCCGGCAAGGCGCGGCGTCAAGGGATGGCTGCGCGGGCTTGGCGGGACATGGATAACAGGCTAGTGGGGAAGGATTGTAAGACAACCGCAGATCCCTCCGCCTCGCTACGCTCAGCGTTCGGGATGACAGTCTGCAGGCGGTTAAGTCGGTGGTGGCGGCCCGCTAAGCAGCCAGCAGGCAGCAGCCAGCGGCCAGCTGCTGGTATGCTGCCACCCCCTACCCCTGCCTTTTTGTTAAGTGTATGAAAACAGGCATGTTATGGTTTGCCTCCAGGGCTAAGTAATTGAGAATGGGTCAGTTGCCTGACGCTCGTGAATGCATCAATTCACGCTCGCGAAGGCTTGATGATTGGAAAGGCAGGGAATAGGCAACAGGCAATAGGGGATAGAAAAGCCCCGCGAGCGGTGAACCGGGAACCCGGGTGCCAGTGGACAGTGGGCAGTGAGCCACGGATCGTCAGCCGTGACCGTGATGCGTCGACCCGGGATCCGGGAAACAGTGAGATAGGACGCAAAAAGACCTCGCCGGAGCGAGGCCGTTTTCTTTTTCCATCTAAGTTCAGAATAGCAGACTGGAAGAATAAAAACGCGGGGATGGGCGGGGTTGGTGTTACGAATGCCCATGCCAGGGAAAGGAGTTAGGGAGCACAGTTACGAACGTAAGGATTGACAGTTTTTGAGGAAAGAGTAACGTTACGCGATTTTCGCAGATCGCTATGTTGCCTGGGATCTACCGATCTTAAGCCGGTCTACGATGTTGTCCAGTTAAAAGGCGTGTGTAAGGCAGAAGTTGGTTTCATATGGGGGCGCGGCGATGACCTATGGCTGCGTGGAGTTGCCGGCTATGGGTGCGGTGTGGCGCCGAGCGAAGCCGGGGCGTTTGGCGTGGCGGGAGCCGGCGGCTGGACCTGTTTGTAGCCGGCGGGGACTTCGAAGTGCGAAGGATCGACCGGAGCGGATGAGAAGTTCGATGTAGTGATCTGGGTTTCCATGAGGATGGCGCTGGTGGGTTGGGCCTGGGCGGTGGTGGTTTGGTCGGGCGGATTGTCCTTCTTCTTGCCGAATCCGAAGTGACCAGGAATCATGGAGGAAAGGCCGGCTTTGGCAACCTGGCCGGCGCTGGGAGCGGCGGGGCCGGAGTCGGGCGGCAGGGGCGCTTCGGACGCGGCGGGCAGGGGCTGGCCATTGACAGTGGTTCCCATGCGCATGACCTGCATGATGGGGACGCCCTTGAGCTTCTGCATCTCGCCAGCCATATCGTTGAGGGCCTGGCCAGCGGCGGGATTCTGAGAGAGTAGCTTGGTGAAGTCGAAGCCGAGACCGACGGTGGCGTCCGACATTTTGCCGGCGAAGCGCATGTAGAAGTCGCGAACCTGGTCGTAGCCGGGGATGGCGGGCACCATCCACATGTCGTTGGTGACGGCCATACTGCCGGACTGCTGGGTTTGGGTGTCAGTGGCGTTCATCATGAGGGTGAGGATCGACTCGCTGCTTTGGAGCCCGCTGATTTCCTTTTGGGCGCCGGTATTGCGAACCTTGACGTCGAAGCTCATTTTTACGTTGTCCGTAGCAGGGTTTGCAGGGGGCTGTGCGGGCTGGGCGGGCTGTTTGGCGGCCTGTTGCTCCATCTGCGCTTTGGCGTTTTCAATGGCCTGCTTCATCTGCGCGAAGGTCATGACGGTGTAGGTTTTTTTCTGGATGTCGATCTGGGTGATGGTTTCGTTGTCGAGATCGATGATCTGGATGTTGTCGGACGAGACGTTGGCGAGGCGATTGTCTTTGAGGTAGATGGTTGAGACGACGGGGTCGCCGATGTGGCGGGCCTGGGAGCTGAAGATGCCGACGGTCTTCATCATGTGGAGGAGCGAGCCGCCGGTGATCTGAGTCGTCTGCTGATAGGTGTAGTCGCCAGCGAAGAGGGAGGCAGGCAGAGAGAGGGCAAGGGCCAGCAGAGCGTGCTGCAAACGGGAAGACATAGACAGCCTCCGGACAGGATTATGGCGGCGGAGAGAAGGACAGCCAGCGAGGACCGCGAGTCGCCGCAGTATACCCAGGGGGATAGTGCGCGGCAACGGGGTAGCGTTACAGGGTGTGGGAAATGCGTGCGCAACGTGCGGTTGAGACCTGGCCGATAGCAGGTGAAGATCATCAAACTTGCGGATGGGTGCGGTCCTGGGGCGAAAGCAGGCTGCGGGGCTGTCGCATCCTTGTCTAAGCAGAGGTCCTGTCGATGGAGCAGAATTTCGCCGCAATGATCCTCGGTGGTACCGGGCAGGTCGGTGGTGCAGTGGTTGCGGAGCTGCTGGCAATTCCGGAATGCCGGGAAGTGGTGATGGTCACCCGAAAGCCCATTACGGCGCGATCGCGGGTGCGCAACGTGGTTCTCGATACCGGCGCTGCCGACTTTGGCGAGCGCACGGCCGCGCTTGCCCGCGAAGTTTTGAGCCAGGGTCCGGTCAGCGCGGTGAGCTGTGCGGGTGTGGGTTCCGGATCGGCGCGCTGGAGCGAAGAAGAATTGCGACGGCTGGAACTGGGCGTCGTCGGCGCCTTTGCGCGTGGTTGCCATGACGCCGGAATCGCGCAGTTTTGCCTGCTTTCCGCGGCAGGTAGCACAGCGCGCAGCCGGTTTCGCTATGCCCGCGTCATGGGCATGAAGGAAGACACGGTACGCAACATCGGTTTTACGCGGCTCGCCATCTTTCGCCCTGGCATCATTGCCGGCAACGCTCATACCCCGGCCTGGGTGGGTTGGCTGGGAAGGCTCGTGCCTGGGCCGTTTGGCAATATCGATCAGCGAATTCTCGGTCGCGCAATCGCTGCAGAGATCGCATTGCACAATCGAGAGACCGGTGAAGTGATCCGCGAAAATGCGGCAATGGAAAAACTCGTCGCGCAGTTCCAATAGCGTGACTTTGGAATTTTTGCGTGGGGTTGGATGACCGGCTGCTGGCGGCATCGCCGTGGAATTGACACAGGCAAAAAGCAGTCCCTATGATGGCCGGGCTGCATCTGTCGAGCGATTTTCGCTGGTCCCTGTGAGGGACACGGCACAACCAAACCACAACACTGAACCAGGATGAGGAGGCGACGGCGGTGCGAGTTTCGATGAGAGCTTTGT
>JBAVUB010000374.1:0-6230 GCA_049696575.1 Acidobacteriaceae bacterium
ATATCCGCCACCGTAACCGTGGTAGCCGCCAACGCCGACTGCACCGCGATAGCCGCCGGCGTAACCGCCTCGGAAGCCACTGTAGCCGCCGCGATAGCCCCAGCCCACACCATGGCCGTAGCCGTACCCACGGCCCCAGCCGCCGTAACCGTAACCGACGTGGCCGTAGCCATAGCCCCAACCCCGCCCATACCAGCCATGGAACCAGGGACCGGCGCCGATGAACACGCCGCCGTAGAACCAGTCAGGACCCCAGTAGCCGTAGGGAGCGCAGGCATAGGGGTAATACGAGTAGTAGCCCCACTCGCAGACCGGCGGGCCGCCCATGTCGTAGTCACCCGGATAACCGACTGCCGGGCCGATGCCGATACCGACGGCAACCTGAGCCTGGGCCGGCTTTGCCAGTGCTAATGGCACAGCCAGCAACGCAACCAACATAACGTAGCGCAGAGCGCGCATGTTCGAACCTCCTGTCAGACCGCCCTCAATATGTTTCCCGATCTGACGCCGCTCCCTGGTCCTGTCAGGAGAGGGGAGCTTTTGCTACCTCTATTAACGTTAGACGCAGCAAAATGTTGCTGAGACTCCCTTTCGTATCCGGCAGGATAAACGATTCAGCGCGCGATAGAAGCCGTCTTTCGGGCAACCCGGGAAAAGGCGGCTACCAGCGCCGGGGGGGCGGCGGGTAATACCAGTACGGATGGTAGTAGCAGGGGGTTGAAAAAATGGCCAGGCAGAGAGCAATGAACCAGCCGATACCGGTCCAGCCGAGGAACAGGTTGAGCATGAAGATGCCGGTGGCGTTGTGGGTGTGGCGGGCGGCCGCGATAAGAGAAGGCACGAAATAGATGGCAATGCCGATGAGTCCGGCCATAGAAGCCTCCGCGGGGTTTCCAACAGAGCATACGCAGCGGGCGGGAAACTCGTTCCCTGAGAATATAGCCGGAAATCGGGGGCGCAACTCAGGATTTTCGCTGCCCTGAAACGGCAACGCACCCGGAAGCGGGGAGCTTCGACGGGTGCGCATGGGCCGGTTTTTGGGGACGCGGCCCTCATCTTGTTCCCTTACCGGTGAAAACGCGCAGGGGAGCGGTATCCATACCGGTAGTCACGCACCACCACGCGGCGATCGAATCCGCGATAGATCCAGCGGCCGGGAACGAAAACCGGGCCGTTGTAGTAGCCGGCCGACCATACGTAGCCCACACCCGGGCAGGCCGGAACGGCAGCGATGGGAGCGCGAACCCCGACCACGATGCGCTGAGCCTGTGCGCCCGCGACGCTCAGTCCCAGAATGCCGGTCAATGCAAGTGCGCGAAGAATGCTTTTCATACGAGACCTCCTCGGTTCCGCCTCGAACATCTCTCGAAGTTTGGAACCTCTCACCCGGCCTCTTCTCCGGATCGTCTCTCGCAGGGAATGAACGCAAATCTGCGCGAATTGTTGCGGTGCACGAGGCACAGGTGCAAGCGGTTGTCAAGGTGGATTTTGCCGTCGTCCCTGCCTCGGGTCCGGCGCGGTGGGACAATAGAGGTATATGGAGATGCTTGGGCTCTATCTTTCTGTTCCTTTTTGCCGCTCCAAATGCACCTACTGCAACTTTGCCTCCGGCGTTTTTCCTTCGGGCCATCACGATCGCTACATTGCGCGCATCGAACAGGACCTCATCGCGGTCCGCAAGCGCACAAAGCTCTGGGGTGCTGTTCTGCCGCAGGCCGTCGACAGCATTTATCTCGGCGGAGGCACGCCGTCGCTGCTGTCTCCCGCTCTCTTCCGCCGGCTGTTCACGAGCCTGCGTCGCGAATTCGCGGTGCTGCCGACCGCGGAAGTGACCGTCGAGTGCGCTCCGGGGCAGCTGGAGCCTGCCGTGCTCGAGACGCTGGCCGAATGCGGCGTCACGCGGGTCAGTTTCGGCGTGCAGTCGTTTGTCGACCGCGAAGCGAAATCCATCGGCCGGCTGCACAATCGCGCCGTCGCGCTGGAAGATATTCGCCGTGTCCGGTCCGCTGGCATCGACGATGTCAGCGTCGACCTCATCGCCGGTTTGCCCGGGCAGACGCTGGACTCCTGGTACGAATCGCTGGGCGCTCTCGCCGAATCCGGCGTCGATCACGCCAGCATCTATATGCTCGAAGTCGACGACGAATCGCGCCTGGGCCGCGAGCTGCTGGTCAACGGCGGCCGCTACCGCGCCAAAGAAGTCCCCGGCGACGACCTCATCGCCGATCTTTACACCGAGGCGATCGCGGTTCTCGCGGGCCACGGCCTGGCCCAGTACGAGATTTCGAATTTCGCGCGTTCTGGCAGCGAGTCGCAGCACAACCTCAAGTACTGGCATCGTCATCCTTATCTCGGATTCGGGCTCGACGCCCACTCCATGGTGCGCACCCACGCGGGCGCAACGCTGCGCTTCGGCACGACCGATGGCTTCGACGCCTATCTCGCGAGTCCTGGCTGGACCGAGCCGCGCCGCCTCGATCGCGAAGAGGAAATGGAAGAAGCCTGGTTCCTCGGTCTGAGGCTGAATGAGGGCGTGAGCCTCGCCGCACTGCGCGGGGAATTTTCGGCGTCCGTGGTGCGCGAGTTCCTCTCCACCATTGCCGAGCTCGAAGACGAAGGCCTGATCACCTTCGTCAGCGGGGACCGCGTCACGCTTACCGCGCAGGGACGGCTGCTCTCGAACGAGGTCTTCGGGCGATTTCTGGCGCAGCCAGCCGTCGCATAAAGCTGGCGCCGGCCGCGCGTTGTTGCAGAATAGAAGTTTATGTCCTCTGAGACAGCTGTTCTCACCGAAAATGGCCCCGCCGCATCTGTGCCTGTTGCCGTGATCGATCTGCGCAGCGACACCGTCACCAAGCCAACGCCCCCGATGCGCGCCGCCATGGCTGCGGCCGAGGTTGGCGACGACGTCTACGGCGAGGATCCCACCGTCAATCGCCTCGAAGCGCGCGCCGCGGAGATCTTCGGCCGTGAGGCCGGGCTCTTTTTGCCCAGCGGCACCATGGGGAATCAGACGGCGATCCGCCTGAACACCCAGCATGGCCAGGAAGTCATCTGCGAGTCGCGGTCCCACATTGTCGAGTGGGAAATCGCCATGGCCTCGGCTTTTTCCGGCTGCCAGTTGCGCACCATCGCCGCGCCCCGCGGCATCCTCACGTGGCGCGAGATCGAGCCCCACATCACCGGCAAGCACTATCACCGCGCCCCCACCGGCCTGATCGCGCTCGAGAACACCCACAACATGGCAGGCGGCACCGTGACACCGCTCGATGTCATGGAAGAAATCTGCGCGGGAGCGCAGGAGCGTGGTGTGCCGGTGCATCTCGACGGCGCGCGCATCTTCAACGTTTCGGTCGCACTCGGCATCGGCGTTCGCGAGCTCACGCGCGGCTTTTCTACCGTGATGTTTTGCCTTTCGAAGGGACTGGGCGCGCCGGTCGGCTCCATGCTTGTCGGTACCTGGGACCAGATGGATCGCGCGCGCCACATCCGCAAAGCGCTGGGCGGTGGCATGCGCCAGGCGGGCATCCTCGCCGCTGCCGGGCTCATCGCGCTTGAAGAAGGACCCAGTCGCCTGCACGAAGATCATGCCAACGCGCGCCTGATCGCGGAAATGCTCGCGGAGGCGCCGGTGGAAATCGACCTCGACGCAACGCGCACGAACATCGCCCTCATCACCCTGCCCAGTCAGGGAGACGCGGAGGCGTTCGTTGCAAAGCTGAAGCGCCGCGGAGTCCTGGCCAGCAGCACCGGCCGCGACAGCGTCCGCTTCGTCACCCACCGGGATGTGGATCGTGCTGCGTGCGAAGAGGCGGCGCGCATTGCCGTCGAGGTTCTTGGGGCGTAGCTGGAACGAGCCTGGGGTCATGGTTACAAGCAGATAAAAGCCAGCCGCTGGCCGGTGCGCAAAACGCTGCAGAGTGAGGCTGAGTGATCACGGTTTCCCTGCATCCAAAGTCTATAATTAAGGCTGATGCCTAAGTATTCCATCGTCGTTCCGTTCCACAACGAGGAAGAGAACGTCACCACGCTCTACGACCGCCTGAAAGAGGTGATGGAGCATGTCGGCGATCCCTTCGAGCTGGTGTTTGTGGATGATGGCTCGAATGACCGCACCTGCCGGCTGCTGGAAGAGATTGCCGCCGTCGATAGTCGCGTCCTCGTGGTGAAGCTGCGCCGGAACTTCGGCCAGACCTCAGCGCTGGCGGCCGGGTTCGATCACGCCGAAGGCGAATTCATCCTGGCTATGGACGGCGACCTCCAGCACGATCCTGGCGAGATTCCCCTGTTTCTGGAGAAGCTGGAAGAAGGCTACGACGTTGTCAGCGGCTGGCGCAGGGAGCGCATCGATAACTTTGTGATGCGCCGCATTCCCTCGCGCTGCGCCAACTGGCTCATGGCGAAGCTCTCGGGCGTCGACATTCACGATTTCGGAACGACCTTCAAGGCCTACCGGCGCGAAGTGATCCACAACATTCCGCTCTACGGCGAGATGCATCGCTTCATCCCTGCGCTCGCCTCCTGGTACGGCGCCAGCATCTGTGAAGTCCCCATCACCAATGTGATTCGCCAGGGCGGCAAATCGCATTACGGGATCGGCCGTACCTTCCATGTCCTCTTTGACCTGATGACCATCCGTTTTCTGCTGAAATACATGACGCGCCCGCTGCATTTCTTCGGGCTCATCGGCGCGTTGGGCATCTTCGGCGGAGGCGGCATCTCCGCCTTTCTCCTGGCGCTGAAGCTCATCACCCATCAGCACGTCATGGATCAGCACGGGCCCCTGTTCGTGATTGCCGCCGTCATGATTCTCGCCGGAACGCAACTGCTGGCTCTTGGGCTGCTGGGTGAGCTGCAGGTTCGCCACTATCACGCCGCGGCGCAACGCGCTCCGTACACGGTGGATCGCCTGGTGCGCCTGCGCACTTCGGAAGAATCCAATATTCTGCCGGACAACTGAGCGCGACCGGCCGCAGCTTTCCGTCAGCCGCGACTTCCAGGCCAGAAATCGCCCTGGCGGAGTTTCGATTTGGTTGTTCGTATAATTCCGTAACCGACACGCGCGCGCAAAAGCCGCCAGCGTGCGGGCTGGGCGCCTCGCGCTCCTGGCCTGGCGGAGAGCCGATCGCAGCTATGCAGAAACCCGCGGATGGACGAAAGCGCGTCGTGATCGAAAGCGTGCAGCCCGAGATCGATGCGGGCCGCTTTCCCATCAAGCGCATCGTCGGCGACACGCTCCAGGTCGAAGCGGACGTCTTCGCCGACGGCCACGATCACGTCACCGCGCGCCTTCTGTATCGCCCTCAGGGAGTCTCCTCCTGGGCTGCGGTCCCCATGCAGCCTCTGGGCAACGACCGCTGGCGCGGTGAGTTTCCCGTCACCGGCATCGGCGAATACTTCTACACCGTCGCCGGATGGATCGACCACTTCGATACCTGGCGCAGCGACCTTGAAAAGCGCATCGCCGCCGGTCAGGATATTCGTGTCGATCTGCTGATCGGCGCGCAGCTCGTGGAGCAGGCTGCCGCGCGGACTGAGGGCACGGATGCCGAAGCGCTGCAGCGTTGGGCGGCGCTGTTGCGAGAGACCGGCGTGATTCCTGCAGCGCAAACGGCGGCTCTCGATCCGGATCTGGCCGCGACCATGGCGCATTACCTCGATCCGGCCATGGAATCGCGCTATGACCGCGAGCTGCGGGTCGTCGTCGACCGCGAAAAAGCCCGCTACTCGGCCTGGTACGAGATGTTCCCCCGCTCCACCGCCCCCGAGCCCGGACGCCACGGCACCTTTCGCGACTGCGAGGCGCGCCTCGATTATGTCGAGCGGCTCGGATTCGATGTTCTCTACCTGCCGCCCATCCATCCCATCGGACAAAGTTTCCGCAAAGGGAAGAACAATTCCCCGACCGCCGAACCCGGCGATACCGGCAGTCCCTGGGCCATCGGCGCGAAAGAGGGCGGCCACACCGCCATTCATCCGCAACTCGGCACCCTTGCCGACTTCCGCAGCCTCGTCGAGCGCGCGGCGAGCAAGGGAATCGAGCTGGCCCTCGATATCGCTTTCCAGTGTTCGCCCGATCATCCCTGGGTCAGCGAATATCCGGAGTGGTTTAAGAAGCGCCCCGATGGAACTATCCAGTACGCGGAGAATCCGCCGAAGAAATACCAGGACATCTACCCGATGGATTTCGAGAGCAGCGACTGGCGTGCCCTGTGGGACGGGTTGCTCGG
>JBAVUB010000375.1:0-7952 GCA_049696575.1 Acidobacteriaceae bacterium
CCCTTGCCGCTCACGTCCCCCAGCAGAAGCCGCTGGCGATTCCCCGGCAAAATGCTGCAGCTGTAGAAATCCCCGCCGACCTCGCGGATCGGATGAAACGCAACAGCGACTCGAATTCCCGGCGCTGTATCCAGCACCGATGGCGCCAGAATGCGTTGCACCTGCTGCGCCGCCTGCATCTCCCCCGCCAGCACGGCCCGCTCCCGCGAAGTCTGCTGCTGCTCGCGAAACAACAGCGTTAGCAGCGCGATCAGAACACCCAGCGTGGCGACCGCTTCGAAGTCTGAAACCACGCTGCTCCAGCGGCTTTGCAGATCGGGCAGCCCGAGAACCTGCGCGCCCGTGAATCGCACGAAGAAGAACACCATCATCGTGGCTCCCCATATCATGCTGAGCGCCGCCAGCGGCTTGATGCGATCCGTGAGCTTCCGCCACGGCCAGAAGGCAAAGAAGGGAGCGGTGGACTCGAGGACCGACGCGAACTGCGAAATGGCCCCGAGCTGGTGGGCTCGCAGAGTGTCCAGCCACAGCGCTTGTGCGGGCGCAAGCAGCGGGATCGCGGCGGTAATGAAATGGATGGCCGTGGCGGCCGCAATCAGAACCCAGAAAAACCAGAGAACCCGCCGGCCTGCGAGCGTGAAGAAGAAGACTGTGCGGCAGATGTTGGTGATGAACGCAGGGATCGCCCAAAGAATGAAGTAAACAGCCGCCGGATACTCGATCAGACCCGAGATGCCCAGATAGTTCAGATAGATCGGCGGAAGCGCGATGCAATTGATGCCCAGCAGCAGCAGTTCGTAACGGCTGCGGTCGTTGAGCCAGAGTCCAAGAACCATCAGGCCGACGATGCCCACAATGCAAAAGCACAGGGCCGGAATGAGGTGCCGTGCGCTTTGCGCGACGATCACGGCGCTGCGGTGATCGCGCAGGTTATCGAGATCGCCGCCCAGCACCTGGAGAGCAGGGTACGGGCTGAAGGGAACCTCGGAGGTGTAGTGCCAGGTGGTGCGCAGTACGATCGTCGACGGGCCGGGCGGCTCCGGCGCAACCGGCCAGTTGCGAATCAGGTTGAGACTGAAACCGCCGCTCTCCAGATTCCCGGCGGATCCAGTCAGCCTGCCATTCACAAACAACTGATAGGCGGCGTAGAGCCGAATTTGCAGCGCGGGTCGAGCCACACCTCGCAGCGCGGAAAGATCGGCGTGGCAGCGAATCCAGATGTGCGGCTTCGGCGGGCTTTGTTGCCACGCCGAGTACGGCATCCAGCCAGACTCATCGATTACCGGAGCCGCCCACCCGGGATCATCGCCGGCGCGCCAAACGCACCCGCTCGACGGGATGTTCACTTCCTGCGCGAAGAGCGCGGCAGGAAGAAAAAGCCACAGAAGAACAACGACCCTGCGCATGATCATCGTCCGCGCCCCAACAGCCGCGTCAGCATCCCCATGCTGGCGATGCCCATCCATTGCGTCACAGCAAGATAAATCCCCGCATAGGGAATCAGCACGCACGGCCCCACCAGCAACGGCCGATGGAACGGCAGCACCACTTTGATCCCGTACCCCACCGCCGCCGCCGCCACAGCAACCAGCCACAGCCGCATAATCCGCGATGCGCCCGATGGCACGGCTCCGATCCGCTTATGCATCGCCGCGCGCAGCAGCAGAAACTCCAGCCACCCCGCAATTCCCGCCGAAGCCGTCAACCCCGCCGTTCCCCATCGCTGGTCGAGTCCCAGCAGACGCGGCAGCGGCAGCGCGCACAGATAGCCGAGCCCCAGCGTCAGCGCAACCCGCAGCACGGCAAAATTCAGCGGCGTCCGCGTGTCACGCAGCGCATAAAACGCTGAAGAATACAGCCGCCCCGAAGTCGACGCCAGCAGCCCCACCGACGACCCGGCGAGCACCGCCCACACAAAAATCACATCCGCGTGCTGAAAATGTCCCGACCGATAGATCGTCGCCACGATCACATCGCCGAGCAGCACAAAGCCCACCGCCGAGGGAATGACAAAAAAAGCAATCTGCTGCAGCCCCGCCCGCAGCCGCTCGCGCAGCGCTGCAGCAATCTCCGCGTCGCTGCCCAGCGCTGCCGACATCGCCGGCAGTTCCGCCGCCGAAACCGCCATGCCGAACAGGCTCACTGGCAGCGTATACAGCGTCTGCGCATACGCCAAAGCCGCGACTGCACCCGTCCCCAGAAAACTGCCCAGCCACGAATCGACATAAGCGCTGATCTGCACCACTCCGCGGCTCAAAAACACCGGAAAGAAATTCCGCCCCACCGTGCGCGCATGTAGTCCCGCAAAATTCAGGTGCAGCCGCAGCGGCCACAAAAATCGCAGCACCGTTGGCAGCTGCACCAGGAACTGCAGCGCGCTCCCGATAATCGACCCGATCGCCAGCAGCACCGCCAGACGCGGCTGCGCGTGATGCGGCCCTCCCCACATCAGCGTCGCAATCATCGCAATGTTCCACACCACCGGCGCCGCGTACGACAGGAAAAACTTCCGGTGGCTGTTCAGAATTCCCAGGCACCACGCCGAGAACACCAGCAGCGCCGCACCCGGAAACAGAATCTGCACCAGCCGAATGGTCAGCAGCCGCTTATCCCCGTGGAACCCCGGCGCGATCAAGTCGATCAGCCACGGCGTGGCGAATACACCCGCCACCACCAGCACCGTCGTGACCAGAAACAGCAACGCGAAGATCGCTTCGGCCAGTTCCGACGCCTCTTCGTCCCGCCCTTCCGCCTTCAGGCGCGCGTAGACCGGGATAAACGACGCCGAAAGCACGCCCTCGCCAAAAAGATTCTGCAGGATGTTCGGAATCCGGAAGGCCGCGCGAAAGGCGTCCGCCGCGTCGGAGGCGCCGAAGTAGTGCGCAAACACCCGATCGCGTACCAGCCCCACCAGCCGGCTCAGCAGAATGCCCGAGGCCACCGCGGCCGCATGCGCCTTCGTCGATGCCTTCCTGGACTGAGCCTCCGAACCAGGATTAGATGGATGTGGGGTGACTCCGGGTTCGTCGGCGTCATTCGTCGAGGCCATGCTGATTGGCTCGATTCTACAGGTCACCGGAAGAGCAGTTGGCGAACCAATCCGGCTCGGAAAGGACGGCGCATCTCGGATGCAAACCAGCAAGCCACATCCGCTGATCGCCTTCTATCGCGATGGCGCGCCCGACGATGCCGGACGAACGCTGGCCGAAATCCTCGCCTGGGACGACGACCGCCTCGAAGCCGTCCACGACTTCATCCAGTGGCTCTTCCCGCTACCGGAGCCCAGCGGAGCCAACCCGACCGCGCCCATCCTCGATCCCGCCACCATCCAAACTTTCCGCGCCTCGATCGCCATGCGCGATCGTCTCCGCGCGTCCTATGACCGCATGCTGCGTTTCTACGGCCTCCGCCTGATCTCTGGAAAATCCCCGCTCCTCATCGAGCGCGCCCCCAACTTCGCAACCCGCGCGCAAAACTGGCTCTGGCCCATGAACCACAATCACCTGCGCCTTACCCGCATCCTGCGCTCGACGCTCCTGCTCGGCCTCGAAGCCGAATCGAAAGCCCTCTTCCACGCGCTGAACGCCATCTACCGGGAATTCCCCGACCGCATTCCCGCCCGCACCCACGCCTTCTGGAGCAACGCCGCGCAATCCTGAACGCGGTGGGGTACCCCCCTCCCCCCAGGGGTATCTGACATCTCCCTCATTTCATTGGACCGAAAAGTACCGTGCGGCGGGTATTACCCTCCGGGCAGCCCGCAACCGGAGCCAGGGGCCGGGACGCAGCACACAGGGCCCAGGACGCAGAACACGGAGCACAGACAAAAAAGCTCTGTTCGCGTGCGGCGGACAGAGCTTCCCCTGAACCCAGCGTAGGTTTTTTGCAGGTTAGAGGCAAGAAGATTCGGAAAGGCGCGCGGTACGGAAGTACCGAAGGCGGAATGGAGAGACTGCGCTCACCAATGGAGGTGATGGTGCTCGAAATCCCCGTATTGGCGACCCTTGCGGAAACTACCGTTTGTTCTTGAAGTACTCAACGTATGCAGCGTGCCGTCCGGGGAACAATTCCTCATAGAGCGGGTATCCAATCCCAAGGACATCGACTTCGATACCGTCAGGACCCAGTTCTGCTGAGTAGTCCGTAATCGCGACGCCGTGAGCCGGAATAGTGTGCCCATCGACCGTCCGCACAGCAAGCGAGAGGTGCGTCTGTGGAGCGTTCCGTGCGGCGACGATCATCGACTGCATCGCGGCGTAGGTCGGCAGGGGGAAGAGCCTCCCCGACGCGCAGCCCATTGGCGATCACCTTTCTCAAGTTCTGAATATCCAATCGTAGCGCCATTGGCGAGAACTTCGAATCGAGGCATGGGATCACCTTCGGTGCAGGCTATCACGCGGGCTGCCGTATCACCGCCAAGCCACAAGTTTCGATCCGCACCTAACAGAGTGCAGCTCCTGTCGACCCCGATCCCCTTCTGGAGCCCATCGGCTCAAACCAGCTACACTGACACTTCTTCGTGAGCCCCCTTCTCCAGGAGGAACCCCGCATGTCTCGTGGACGCCGCCTTGCCGCTGCCCTTTCCGTTTTCGCGCTTGTCCTTTTTGCCGGAGTTCCGGTGATTGCAGCGCAGGATTCCAGCGAGCCTGCGAAGACCATCCACGGCGACAACGGCATCGCCCTGCCCGCGCCTCCCGTCGCCACCGTCGACGTCGTCACCGACGACTACAGCGGCACGAAAATCGAAGACCCCTACCGCTGGCTCGAAGACGCGAAGAGTCCCGCTACCCGCGCCTGGATCGACGAGGAGAATGCCTACACGCAAAAGTATCTCGACCAGATCACCACCCTGCCCCAGATCGCCAGCCAGCTGACTTCCCTCATGCGCGTCGACCAGTACTCCACGCCAATCCTGCGCGCCGGAAAATATTTCTTCAAGAAACGCCTCGCCGACGAGAACCAGGGATCCATCTACATGCGCGCCGGCTGGCACGGTGAAGACAAGCGCCTCATCGACGCCACCAAACTCAGCGCCGACCAGAACACCTCCGCCAACATGATCGGCGTCTCGGACGATGGCAACCTGCTGATCTACGAGATTCGCGAAGGCGGCGCCGACGAAGGCTCCGTGCACGTCCTCAACGTCGGCACCGGCGTCGATCTGCCGGACGTTCTGCCCTCCGCGCGCTACTCCGGCGTCAGCCTCAGCCCCGACAACGGCGGCCTCTACTACGCGAAGTTCACCCACCAGGGCACCAACGTCTGGTTCCACAAATTCGGCACGCCCGTTGCCGGCGACCCCAGGCTCTTCGGCGGCGAATATCGCGGCAAGCAGCTCGGCGAGCTCGATCTGGTCGGCGTCCGCATCACCGACAACCACCACTTCCTCATCGTCAGCATCGCCCACGGCGTCCCCGCCACCAGCGAGGACTTCCTCGTGAAGGACCTTCGCAAACCCGACAGCGATTTCGTCCCGCTCGTCTACAACGTCGAAGCCCACGTCCGCGTCATCGACGCCCAGGACCGTTTCTTTCTGATGACCGACTACCAGGCCCCCAACACGCGCATCGTCGAAGCCACTCCCGGCGCCGATCCATCCTCCTGGACAACCATCGTCCCCGAAGGCAAGGAAGTCATCGCCAATTACAGCATCGTCGGCGGCAAGCTCTTCGTCGCGCGCCTCCACGACGTCAAAACCGAAACCACCCTCTACACCCTCGACGGAAAAGAAATCGGCAAGCTCACTTACCCCGGCATCGGCACCGGCTCGGTCGTCTCCGGCCGCCCCTCCCAGACCGAAGGCTTCTACACCTTCGACTCCTTCATCATCCCGCCCACCATCTACCGCTACGACACAAAGACCGGCCGCTCCGAAATTTTCGCCGCGCCCAAAGTCCCCTTCGACCCCTCGCAGTACGAAGTCACCCAGGTTTTCTACAACTCGAAAGACGGCACCCGCGTGCCCATGTTCATCGCCGGCAAAAAAGGCCTGCAGCGCGACGGCACCGCGCGCCTGCTCATGACCGGCTACGGCGGCTTCGATCTGCCCATGCTCTCCGAGTGGAATCCCGAATATGCCTGGTGGATGGAGCAGGGTGGATTCTTCGCGTTGCCCAACCTGCGCGGCGGCAACGAATACGGCGAAGCCTGGCACAAGGCTGCCATGTTTCAGAATAAGCAGAACGTCTTCGACGACTTTACCGGCGCGGCCGAGTATCTCATCTCCAACCACTACACCTCGTCCCAGCACTTCGCCATCCGCGGCCGCTCTAACGGCGGCCTGCTCATGGGCGCCGCCATGACCCAGCGCCCGGATCTCTTCGGCGCCATCTGGTGCGGCTATCCGCTTCTTGATATGCTCCGCTATCAGCGCTTCGAGTTCGGCCGCCTCTGGACCACCGAGTACGGCAACGCCGAAAATCCAAAGGACTTCGCGTATATCGTCAAATACTCGCCCTACCAGAACGTCCACAAAGGCGAGAAATATCCCGCCATCATGTTCTTCACCGGCGACAACGACACCCGCGTCGACCCCATGAACGCCCGCAAGATGACCGCGCTCATGCAGGCCTCGAACGGCAGCGATCGCCCCATCCTGCTGCACTACTCCATCAAAGGCGGACACTCCGCCGGCGTCTCCATGACCCAGCTCGTCGACGACTACGCCGACGAGATGGCCTTCCTCTGGAACGAAACCTCCGGCAGGTAAGAGGGAGCGACAGCCAAGTCTGTTTGGTAAAACTTATTCTGGAGACAACCATGTACGAAGTCATCCTCAGAAGATTCGACCAGCCCGATGAAACACGCACCTTTGAAAAAGGTAAGTTTGAGCTGGTCCATATCGGGGGGATGACCATCGGCCGCGCGAGTTACGAGCCCGGCTGGCGTTGGTCCTCCCACGTCGGCGCGAAGCTGGGAAAGAAAAGCTGCGACGTCGAGCACGTAGGGCTGGTGATCTCAGGCTGCGCCACCGCGGCCATGGACGACGGCCGCGTCTTCGAAATGAAGGCAGGCGACCTCTTCTACATCGAACCCGGCCATGATAGCTGGGTCGTCGGCGATGAACCCTACGTGTCGCTGCATCTGATGGGCGGAAGCGCTTACGCCGCTGGCAAATAATCGGATGGGGCAACAAAAAGCCGACCCTCAGGGGGTCGGCTTTCTTCCCAGCTCACCGCGCTTACGCGGCAGGGGCGATCAGCAAAGCCTCGATGGCCGGTGCGGGCACGACGGCGGGCAGTTGCACGCTGACGAAGCGGCCTTCCGCTACCTGGCCAAAAACGTGATTGGTGGTGTCTTCGGTCCGCGTGGAGTCGATGTGCAGCTTCCGCACCGCGCGCATCACCACCGTCGCGAGCAAGAAACGGTTCTCTATTTTCAGCCCGGCGGAGTACACCAGATTCGATCGCATTCGCTTCGCCTCATTTCCGGTTATGGAACAGGTACAACGGAAGCCACGGCTCGCGACAGGAGAAATCCCCGAACAGCAGGCACGCTTGTCCGGAGAGCACCGATCAAGGACAGGCCAAAGAAACCCAGGAGAGCAAAGTTGCCCTTCTGCTTCGAGCATACGCTGCCCGACGCGTTTTCCCTAGCGCAAAAGCGGGCTCGCCCCATCTTTCAGGGTCGCAGTAATCCGCGTTCCCATCCGCCCGGCTCCGCAGCCCGCAAACCGCGCCCCATCATGGGGATGGCCCCGGCCCCGGAATCGCTCCTCATCCCCCGCAAGCGTGCGCCCGCAGGGGATGAGGCAGTGGTTCAGTGTTACTTCCTCGGCCCAGCGCCGACCAGCTCGCCGTGCCCGATCATGGCCACCGGATCAGCAACGTAGGTGAACTCCGGCTCCTGATTCCACGGTCCGCGCTGCGGCGCTCCGTTCGAGGAGAAGTGGTAGTACACCTTAACCGTCTCGTCCGGCTTCACGTTCCCAAACACCGGCTCCGTCAACTTGC
>JBAVUB010000376.1:0-4323 GCA_049696575.1 Acidobacteriaceae bacterium
ACAGCATTTCCTGCATGCCCGGCCCGCCCACCGGCCCCTCGTAGCGAATCACCATCACATCGCCCGGCTTGATCGCGCCCGACTCCACCGCATGAAACGCGGCTTGCTCCGAGTCAAACACCCGCGCCGGCCCGCGATGCTCCAGCCGTTTGTGCCCCGCCACTTTGATCACGCATCCTTCCGGCGCAAGGTTCCCCTTCAGGATCACCAGGCCGCCCGTAGGTTTTAGCGCCTTGTCGAGTGGACGAATCACATCCTGCCCCGCCGACTCCTTCGCAGCCGCCGCTTCTTCGCCCAGCGTCTTGCCCGTCACATTCAGGCACTCGCCATGCAGCAGCCCAGCCTCCAGCAGCCGCTTCGCCAGCAAACGGCTCCCGCCCGCCGCCTGATAATCCGCCGCCACATACTTCCCGCCCGGTTTCAGATCGCACAGCAGCGGCGTCTTCCGGCTGATCCGGTCAAAATCATCCACCGTCAGCGGAATCCCCATCTCATGCGCGATCGCCAAAAAGTGCAGTACCGCATTCGTCGACCCGCCACTCGCCGCAACACTGGCAATCGCATTCTCAATCGCCTTCGGCGTGATGATCTGGCTCGGCTTCACGCCTTTGCGCACCAGCTCCATCACCAGCCGGCCCGCTTCGCGCGAAGCCTCCAGCTTTTCATGGAGAAACGCCGGCACGCCTGACAACGCAATCGGCGAAATCCCCAAAAATTCGCACGCCATCGCCATCGTGTTCGCCGTGAACTGACCGCCGCACGCGCCTGCGCCCGGACATGCATTCGCTTCCACCGCCTCGAGCCCCGCATCGTCCAGCTTGCCCGCCGCGTGCGCGCCCACGGCCTCGAACACATCCTGCACCGTCAGGTCTTTGCCGTTCAGGTGCCCCGGCGCAATCGAACCGCCGTACAGCATCAGCCCCGGAATATCCAGCCGCGCCAGCGCCATCACCGTCCCCGGCATGTTCTTATCGCAGCCCGCAATCGCCACGAGCCCGTCAAACTGATTCCCGCGCGTGACGAGTTCCACCGAGTCGGCAATCACCTCGCGGCTGATGAGCGACGCCTTCATCCCCTCGGTGCCCATCGTGATGCCGTCCGAAATCGTGACCGTGTTGAACTCCATCGGCGTCCCGCCCGCCTCGCGGATCCCCTGTTTCACCGCCTCCGCCAGCGTTCGCAGATGAAAATTGCACGGCCCAATCTCAGTCCAGGTATTCGCAATCCCGATCAGCGGCTTCGCCAGGTCCTCGCGCGAAAATCCCACTGCGCGGAACATCGCCCGCGCCGGCGCGCGGCTCGGCCCTTCCGTCAGCGCAATCGAATACAGCTTCCCGCTGCCTCCGCTTTTCCCGTTTCCGCTCATGCCTGCGCGCCTTCCCCTGCCCGCGGCTTCACCCAGAACGCCTCATCGTGCTGCTTCTCAAATTTATCCAGCTCCGCCGCGTGTCGCAGCGTCAGCCCGATATCGTCCAGTCCCTCCAGCAGACAATACCGCCGGAATGGATCGCCGGCGAACGTCGTCTCGAACCCCTGGTCATCGCGAATTGTGTTTTCCTTCAGCGACACCGTCAATGTGTAACCGTCACGGTTACTGGCCCGATCTAGCAGCGTCTGCACCTGCTCCTCGGGTAGCGTCACCAGCAGAATTCCGTTCTTACCCGCGTTTGAATGGAAAATATCCGCAAACGACGGCGCAATCACGCACCGGAATCCGTAATCGCTTAGCGCCCACGCCGCATGTTCCCGCGACGATCCGCATCCGAAGTTCCGCGCCGCCACCAGAATCTGCGCGCCCTTGTACCGGGGGTTGTTCAGCTCGAACCCAGGATCCTTCCGCCAATCAAAAAACAGAAAATCCTCATACCCCGTGCGCTCGATCCGTTTCAAAAACTGTTTTGGGATGATCTGATCGGTATCCACATTCACCCGATCCAGCGGCATCACCTTCGACGTCAGCGTTCGAAATTTCTCCATTATGCCAGCACCTCACGGTTTCTCGATAAAGCCCTGAACTCCCAGGTTCGTACGTCAGTAAAGTGACCGGCAATTGCTGCCGCCGCCGCCATCATCGGGCTTACCAGGTGCGTTCGCCCTCCCTGTCCCTGCCGCCCTTCAAAATTCCGGTTGCTCGTCGACGCGCACCGTTCCCCCGGTTGCAGAATGTCGGGATTCATCCCCAGGCACATCGAACACCCCGGCTCACGCCACTCAAACCCCGCCTCGCGAAAAATCGCATCCAGCCCTTCGCGCTCTGCCTGCGCCTTCACTAGCTGTGATCCGGGGACCACCATCGCCCGCACGTTGGCATGAACATGGTGCCCCGCCACCACCTTCGCCGCCGCGCGCAAATCTTCAATCCGCGAATTCGTGCACGATCCGATAAACACCCGATCAATGGCGATCTCCTCCATCGGCGTTCCCGGCTTCAGGTCCATGTATTCGAGCGCTCGCGTAAACGCGCGCCGATTCGCCTCACTCGGCTCCGCTGTTGGATAAGGCACAGTGGCAGTTACAGATACCACCATCCCAGGATTCGTCCCCCACGTCACGAACGGCTCAATCTCCACCGCCGGAATCGTCAGCTCGCGATCGAACTGCGCGTCAGGATCCGTCGCCAGCTTCCGCCACTCCGCAACGGCTTCATCCCACGCCGCGCCCTGCGGTGCAAACGGCCGCCCCTTCAGCCACGCAAACGTTGTCTCATCCGGCGCGATCATTCCCGCCCGCGCGCCTGCCTCGATGCTCATGTTGCAGATCGTCATCCGGCCTTCCATGCTCAGCGACCGAATCGCGGAACCCGCGTACTCGACCACGCATCCCGTCGCGCCGTCCGTGCCGATCCGCCCAATGATCCCCAGCACGACGTCCTTCGCGCCCACGCCCTCCGGCAGCTCGCCTTCAATCGAAATCCGAAATGTCTTCGGCTGTCCCTGCGGCAGGCACTGCGTCGCCAGCACATGCTCCACTTCCGACGTCCCAATCCCAAACGCCAGCGCGCCCAGCGCTCCATGCGTCGACGTATGCGAATCCCCGCACACAATCGTCATGCCCGGCTTCGTTAGCCCCAGTTCCGGCCCAATCACGTGCACGATGCCTTGGCGCGGCGACTGCACGTCGTACAGCTCGATGCCAAACTCCGAGCAGTTCTTCCGCAGTGTCTCAATCTGCTTCGCCGCGATTGGGTCCTCGATCATCAGCCGGTTCGCGGTGGTCGGCACATTGTGATCCACCGTCGCGATCGACCGATCCGGCCGCCGCACCTTGCGCCCCGCCAGCCGCAAACCCTCAAACGCCTGCGGCGACGTCACTTCATGGATCAAATGCAGATCGATGAACAGCAGCACCGGCTCATTCGCAGGCTCCGCCACAATGTGCGACTCCCAAACCTTCTCAAATAGTGTCTTCGGATTTCCCGCCATCACCACTCCGCTTCACTCTTGCCACTCTGAATCCGCATGTCCGGTGAGCCTGCCCTGAGCGAGGTCGCTTTAGCGACCGAGTCGAACGGGGGCGGCCAGTACCTCGCGGACCTTGATCCCCACTTCTGTTGTCGACAGCACCCGGGCAGATTGGTCCTCGCGCGCCAGATCGGGCGTCCTGTACCCCTCGTCCAGCACCCTTCTCACTGCGGCCTCAACCGCGGCCGCTTCTTCATCCAGCCCCGCGGAGTACCGCAGCAGCATCGCCGCTGTCAGAATCGCCCCCAGCGGATTCGCGATCCCTTTCCCCGCAATATCCGGCGCCGATCCATGCACCGGCTCGTACAGATTCACCTTGCCGCCAATCGTCGCCGACGGCAGCATCCCCAGTGAACCCGTAATCACTGCCGCTTCATCTGACAAAATGTCGCCGAACAGATTCTCGGTGAGCACAACGTCGTAACTGCGCGGCTGGTTCACGATGTGCATCGCCATCGCGTCCACGTATTGATGCTCCAGGGCGACGCCTGGATAATCTTTGGCGACCTCCGTCACCGTCGCCCGCCATAGCTGCGAAACTTCCAGCACGTTGGCTTTGTCGACCGACGTCACCTTCTTTCGCCGCTTTTGCGCCAGCTCAAACGCCACCTTCGCCACGCGCACCACCTCGTCGCGCGTGTAGCGCATCGTGTTCCACGCCGCATTCCCTTCCTTGTCCCACTGTCGCGGCTCCCCAAAATACAAACCGCCCAGCAGCTCGCGGACGAAGAGAATATCCGCGCCCTCCACCACTTCCGCCCGTAGCGGCGAATTCCCGCTCAGCCCCGGCCACGCAAATGAAGGCCGCAGATTCGCGAACCCCCCCAGCGCCGCGCGAATCTTCAGCAGCCCCGCTTCCGGC
>JBAVUB010000377.1:0-4503 GCA_049696575.1 Acidobacteriaceae bacterium
CTCCAGACCACCTCCGGCAAAATGATCTTCGGTCGTCTCGACGACACCTCGCGTCCTGAAGCGGTGCGCGCCTCAGTCGAAGCCTCGGGTTCGTAAGCGGCCAGACGGCAGCGCCCACGATTACGGAATTCTTACATTGTGACCGGGTCTGGCACCTTTAAGGTGGATGCTGGAGCCTGCTCTTCTCATGTCCTCTGTCGTTGAGATCCCCGCCGCTACCGTTCGCGCCGACTCCGAGTCGCTCGAGCAGACCCGCTCCGCGAAGCTCAACGTGATCTTCGCCGTCACCCTCACCCTCTTCCACATCGGCGCTATCGCCGCGCTCTTCTTCTTCAGCTGGAGCGCGCTTGCCGTCTTCGCTGTGTTCTGGGTGCTCGGCCAGAACGTCGGCATCGCCATGAGCTACCATCGCCTCCTCACCCATCGCGGCTACATCACCCCGAAATGGGTCGAATACGCCATGGCCCTCTGCGCCACGTTCGCGCTGCAGGGAGGCCCCATCTACTGGGTCGCCGTGCACCGTATGCATCACCAGCTCACCGATCGTCCCGGCGATCCCCACTCGCCCCGCGATGGCAAATGGTGGTCGCATATGGGCTGGATCCTCCACGGTTCCCTGCGCAATCGCAATCCGCTCCTCACCCGCTACGTCCCCGACCTCGCCAACGACCGCTTCTACCTCTGGCTCAGCCGCTGGCACTGGGTTCCCGTCACCGTAACCGGCATCGCCATGTTCTTCATCGGCGGATGGTCCTGGCTCCTGTGGGGCGTCTTCCTGCGCATCACGCTTGGCCTGCATGCGACCTGGCTGGTCAACTCCGCCACGCATATGTGGGGCGAGCGCCGTTTCGAGACGCGCGACGATTCGCGCAACAACTGGTGGGTCGCGCTCATCACCGGCGGCGAAGGCTGGCACAATAACCATCACGCCCATCCGGTTTCTGCCAGCCACGGCATGGCCTGGTATGAGCTCGACTTCAATTACTGGGGCATTCGCATGCTGGGCTGGATGGGCCTGGCGAAACGCATCAAGGTCCTCGGCGCTGACGGCGGGCCCGCGCGCATTCTGCACCCGTAATTGGCGTAGCCCTCCCTTTCCCCATCGTTCTTTTCCTTTCGCGCCCTCGTTGCTACACTCACGGGGATGATCCTCCGGAAATCTGCTCGTCTTCTCGTCCTCCCATTCCTCGTTGCACTTGCCTGCGCGCAGACCACTCCTTCTCATCTCTTCTTTCGCGTGACGCTCGACCCCGGCATGCAGACCGCCTCCGGTCGACTGCTCATTTTCCTCGAGCCAGGCAGCGGCGCAACCCATGTCGGCGCGAACGAGTTCCGGCCCTCCGCGACCTCCATCGCCGCGAAAGAAATTTCCGGACTCCAACCCGGCTCCTCGATCGACGTCGACGTCGACAACATCGCGTTTCCTGCGCCCTTCTCCTCGCTCAAGCCGGGAACGTATCAGGCCCAGGCCATCCTCGACGTCCGGCATACCTACGCCTATGACGGACCCGCGGCAGGCGACCTCGAAAGCGACGTCGTCCCCCTAGCCGACTGGATCCCCGGCTCCGGCAGCGAGCCCACCTTCGCGCTGAATCACGTCATGGAAGCGCCCGCTCCCCGTCCACTACCGTTGAAACCCGAGGAACTAGCCGCAGCCGAGAAGGCCACCACGCTCGTTGATTTCGTTAGCCCTGCCCTCACTGCGTTCTCCGGACGCGAAACGCATATCCGCGGCTGGGTCGTCCTGCCTCCCGGCTACGCCGACCATCCTCGCGAGCACTATCCCACCGTCTACTGGACCCACGGTTTCGGCGCAAAGCTCGAAACGATCCGTCCCTCTGCGCTTTTGACCGCCAGCCGCATGAACGCCGGCAAGATGCCGCCCATGATCTGGATCTTCCTCGACGAATCGCTCGCCACCGGCACCCACGAATTCGCCGACTCCGTGAACAACGGCCCCTGGGGTCAGGCCCTCACCGCGGAGTTCATCCCCTGGATCGAAGCAAAATATCGCATGGACGCGCGTCCCGCCGGCCGATTCCTTCAGGGTCACTCCTCCGGCGGATGGGCCACGCTCCAGCTACAGGTCAACTATCCGAAGATTTTCGGAGGCACCTGGTCTACCTCTCCCGACCCCAGCGACTTCCACGACTTCACCGGCCTCGACCTCTACGCGCCGCACGCCAACGCTTACCACCGCCCGGACGGCACGCTTTACCCCATCGTGCGCGATCACCAGAACGTCGTCGCAACCTTTGAAGAACTCACCCGTCAGGAAGACGTGATCGGCTCGTATGGCGGACAGGTCGCTTCCTTCGAGTGGGTCTTCTCGCCACGCGGCGCCGACGGCCGTCCGCTTCAAATGTTCGATCGCAACACCGGCGACATCCACCCCGAAGTCGTCGCGTACTGGCGCGATCACTACGATCTGGCGCACATCGTCGAAGCCAACTGGGCCGCGCGCGGCCGCGACCTGAAAGGAAAGATTCACCTCATCGTCGGCACTGCGGACACCTTCTATCTCGACGGCGCAGCCCACAAATTTGAAGCCGTCCTGAACCGTCTGGAAGCCGACCCCCACTTCACCTACCGCGACAACCGCACCCACTTCGATCTCTACGAAGAAAACGGCGACCGCATGGCCATGATGGACGAGATCGCAAAGCAGATGTACGACGTCGCCCGCCCCTCAGCGCACTGGTCGCTGCCGGCCGGCGAATCGCCGATCCTGCACCCGTAACACGATGAGCGAACCGCGCGTCCCGCCGAATTCCACAACCAGCCGGCCGGTGATCGTCCCGTTCGTCGCGGCGTTCTCCTGGATGGCGACCGTCCTCGCCCTCCTCATCGGATCGTCGCTGCTGATCTCCGATACCCTCCCCGATCGCGTCTGGAACCTCAATCCCCGCGCTCGCATCGTCTTCTCCACGCATCCAAAACCCTTCGGAGCACTCCTGCTCATCGTCGCCCTCGTCGCGGCAATCACAGCTATCGGCCTGCTGCGCCGGCATCGCTGGGCCTGGCTGCTGGCTCTGGCAACGTTCACCGTCAATGGCCTCGGCGACCTGGTCACCCTCCTCGTGCTCCGCGACTGGCTCAGAGGCGGATCGGGAGTTCTGATTGCAGGATTCTTCCTCTTCCTCCTGCTGCGGCCCAGCGTCAGGGCATACTTCGCCGGACCCGCTTAACTACTGCTTCTTCGCCCACGCCTCCAGCTGTTGTGGATCGCCCATCGCCCCCGCCACCATGCGCTCCACCAGATCGTGGATCGCCAGCAGCGGCACGGGCCGGCCAATCGTCACAGCCGCGGTTTCTCCCGGGAAACGCACCATCAGCATCGGCTGCGGATCGAAATGCCCATGCCGGGACGCCAGCTCGTCTTCCTTCGTCCATCCGTAGCTGTCGCGCCACAGGCCCACCCGCCAACTGTGATCCGAGGAAAGGATCACGGTCGTCCGTCCGGCCGCGGGGCTGGTGGCGATTTCAGCCAGCATCTGCCCCAGAATCCGGTCCGACAACGCAAGGTTGTCGATGTAACTCCCGCCCGGCCCAATGCGCCCCGTCTTCCGGTCGTAATGCCCAGGAGGATGCGGCAGCGGCAGGTGCACGAAGCACAAGTCGATCTCCTGATCGCGAATCAGCGCATCCGCCGCTCGCACCGCGCCCAGCTCATCCAGCGGCGAAGGCCCGTCTGGCGTGGCTGCGCGAGCCACGTTGTGCCCAAAGAAACGATCCCAGTCTGCCGCCAGTGGCGCAGTGACATTCTCCAGCGTGCTCTTGTCCCGCGAAAAATGATCCGGCAGCGGCGGCAGCCCCATCCAGCAGAAATCCAGCTGGTCCGGCAGGATGCGGCAATAGGGGTTGTATTCTCCGATCGCGCCCGTCGTCCATCCCGCGCGCTGTGCATCGGCGAAAAGGGTCCGGCTGCCGTCGAACCGTTGCCACCGCGCATGCCTGGCAGTCCGGTACACCATCCATCCTGAGGTCGTCGCCCGCACTCGATTAATGGGCTCGCCGAGAAAAATCGACGGGATCACGTCCTCGGTGAAGAACCCGTCCGGCTCCACGTCGGAGAAGGTCACGCTCTCCCCGCGCAGCTTCTCCAGATTCGGCAGCTCCAGCCCTGAGAAGCGATGCACAAACACCTGGTCGTACGACATCTCGTCGAAGAGCAGCCACACCACCCGCGGATGCGCAGCAGCCGCCGCCGGCAGCGGCTTCTGAAATTCCTCCCGGTCCCACGGCTGATGAGCAAAACCCGCAGTCACCAGCGCCGGAATCATCCAGAAAATGCAGAAGCCCACCAGCATTACGCCAATGCGCGTCGCCCGCACCGTCACTCGGTACCATCGCGGCGACGCGACCCACACAATAAGCAGAATTCCAGCGGCCAGCAGGAAGACGCGCCCCGTCGTGATCTGCTGCCACCATATAACCTGCGCAACAATCGCCCCCGCCACCGCGCGCGCCGCCAGCAGTCCAAACCACAGCGCCCACAGCCTG
>JBAVUB010000378.1:0-2935 GCA_049696575.1 Acidobacteriaceae bacterium
ACGTTTGCCTGGTTGATAAGCAAAATCCGAAGGTCACGAACTGTCCAGATCAGTCGATAACCGAGTCTTATTGCGTCTATATCCATCGTTCCAGCGAACGCTTCGCCGTAGAGCACGCCATGCTCGACAAACGCGTCGAAGATCACCCGAAGCCTCAGGGGTCACCCAAAACCGGCCAATGAGGGTCAGCTGAAAACCGGCCAACGATAGAGCCCGGGACATTGACTCCGACGGGAGCCTTTATAGGCTCCGTCGGCATGAGCAATGTCTTGAGCGAAGAAAAGAAACAACAAGTCATCGCACTGGGGAAGCTCGGATGGCCCTTACGGCGCATCGAGCAAGCCACTGGTGTCCGTCGAGAAACGGCGAGCACTTATCTAAAAGCAGCCGGGGTCGCGGTACGCCTGCCGGGTGGGTGGGGACGCCGAGCGTCGGCAAAACCGGCCAATGGGGCGACCACCGACTCTGATCCAGCAAAACCAGCCATCACAGTCCAACCCGCCCCGGAAACCCCTTCCTGTAAGGAAAATCAGGAAACCGCAAAACCGGCCAACGAAGTGACCACCGACCCTGGCGCGTCACCTTCCAGAAGCCCAGGGCCTGCTAACCATCCGGAGCGATCCGCCAGTGCCTGCGAACTGTATCGCGAGCTAATCGAGCAGGGACTGGCGCGTGGCCGGAATGCCATGGCCATCTGGCAGGACCTGGTTTCCGATCACGGTTTTGCCGGCGGCTATCAGACCGTGAAGCGTTTCGTGCGCAAGCTTCGAGGACCGCAACGGCCTGAAGCAGTGGGCATCATCCTCACCGCAGCGGGAGAGGAAGCCCAGGTCGATTACGGCAGCGGGCCGATGGTGCGCGATCCGCAGAGTGGCAAGTATCGACGAACGCGACTGTTCGTGCTGACTCTCGGCTACAGTCGAAAATCCGTACGCCTGCTGGCGTGGCGATCGAGTGCACACATCTGGGCCGAACTCCATGAGAAAGCGTTTCGCCGACTCGGGGGTTGTCCCCGGGTTGTGGTCCTCGACAATTTGAAAGAAGGCGTGCTGGTCCCCGATCTCTACGATCCCACCGTCAACCCCCTGTTTCGCGATGTGCTCACCCACTATGGCGTGGTGGCGCTGCCTTGCCGGATCCAAGATCCGGATCGCAAAGGGAAAGTGGAATCGGGAATCGGCCACACGCAGAAAACGCCGCTCAAAGGGATGCGCTTCGAGAGCCTGGAAGAAGCGCAGACCTATCTGGATCGCTGGGAACAGCGCTGGGCGGACACGCGCATCCACGGCACAACGAAACGGCAGGTCGCGGCCATGTTCGCCGAAGAAAAGCCGCACTTGCTCCCTCTACCTCTGGAACCCTTCCGCTATTACCAATACGGAGAGCGTGTGGTGCATCTGGACGGTTGCGTGGAGGTCGAGGCCGCCTATTACAGCCTGCCGCCGGGATGGATCGGGCGGCCGGTGAAGGTGCAATGGGACGCGCTGCACGTGCGCGTCCTGCATCCGAACACGAACCAGCTTCTCCGCGAGCACCTGCGCCAGAAACGCGGAGGGTACCGCATCCAGGAAGAAGACCACCCGAAGAAAACACCGCTCAGCACGGTGCAACTGTTGCGGCGCGCCGAACATGCCGGAACCCAGATCGGCAAGCTCTGCCAGTGGATCTATCAGCGGCAGGGAGAGACCGGCATCCGCCGCATCCTGGGCGTGCTTTCCCTGCTGAAGAAATACGGGGCCGCGGCAGTCGAAGATGCCTGCGCCACCGCTCTCGACCTTGGCCTGCCGGAATACCGCTTCGTGCGCCGTTATCTGGAACGCCATCCACACCCGAACATGTTTCTCCGCCAGATCGATCCCCTGATTCGCCAACTCACCGAGTATCGCGATTTCATCCATCTCAAAACCAAGGAGGGAACAGAATGAATCTGATCGAGTTGAATCGAGCCTTACGGCAACTGCGTCTGGGCGGCATCGCGGCGGTGCTGGAGACGCGTCTGCAGCAAGCTCAAGCGGAACCGATGGCCCCCATCGATTTCCTCTCCTGTCTGGTGTCCGATGAACTGACTCGTCGCGGCGACCGACTGCTGGAGCGACGGCGGAAACAAGCCGAATTTCGCGATCCGCAGAGGACGCTAGATAATTTCGATTTCAACTTCAACCGGAAGATGAATCGGAGCTTGGTCTTTGATCTGGCCACAGCCACGTTCGTGGCCCGCCATGAGGACGCGCTCTTTCTCGGTCCACCCGGCACCGGCAAAAGTCACCTGGCCCAGGCTATCGGACAGGCGGTCATCGGTCAGGGCTATCGGGTCATCTACCGTGAGGCCCATATCCTGCTGGAAGAGATCGCCGAGGCGGCCCTCGACGGAAAACGCAAAGAGCACATGGAACTGCTAGCCACCGTGCCCCTACTGATCATCGACGACTTAGGGATGCGTAAGTTAGGACCCACAGCGGCAGAAGAGCTGCTGGAGATCGTCATGCGTCGTTACGAACGCGCCAGCACCCTGCTGACTTCCAACCGCCCTGTGGAAGACTGGGGAAAACTGCTCGGCGACAGTGCTGCGGTCACCGCTATGCTCGACCGCCTGCTCCACCACGGCCATCTCCTCAAATGCGGGCCGCGGAGCTGGAGAACCAAAACAGACTTGCCCGATCAGGAGAATTCGGGATAAAACACAATCACGTCCCGGGCCATCTCGTATGGCCGGTTTTGAAGTGACCACACATGGCCGGTTTTGAGGTGACCACCGAGGTCGATCTCTGAAGCGAACTCGGGACGCAACAGAGCGGCGAATTCTTGTGTCGTAGCGTACAAGTCGGTGATGTATGCTGACTATCGGAAAATATGGGGCCAACTTGGAGCCAAAATGCGCTCCAATTGGTCCCTCTTTCCTTAGTCAGGAGCGCAAGGGCAACCGAACCAACGAGAG
>JBAVUB010000379.1:0-9942 GCA_049696575.1 Acidobacteriaceae bacterium
GCCTCGCGCCCTGCTTCCTGCGATCGCCTGCGCCGGCGCTCTGGCGCAAAGTCACCCCAGCGGGACAAGCTGCGGCGGCTGTCATCGCGGCCAGGCCATGCAGCCCGAGACTCCCATGGCCCATGCCGTCGAGCTGCCGGATGCAAACCCTGTCCTCGCTGGCCATCCTCTCCTCAGCTATCACATGGATGCCTACACCTGGACCATCGAAACCCACAACGGCCAAAGCGTCTACAAAGTCACCGACGGCGCCAGCACCCTCTCCATGCCCATTCACTGGAGCTTCGGCGCCCAGGCGCAAACCTGGGTCTTCGAGCAGGATGGCAAGTTCTACGAGAGTATCGTCAGCTTCTATCCCTCGGCCAACGGCTTGGGCGTCACCACCGGCGACGAGCGGCTGACTCCCCAAACCCTGCAGGAGGCCATGGGCCGCGAGCTCACCCCCATGGACACCAAGCTCTGCTTCGGCTGTCACGCCAGCGACGCTGTCACCTCCCACAAGCTCTCCCTCAACACGCTTCATCCCGGCGTCACCTGCGCGCATTGTCACCAGGGGGCGCTCGATCACGCCGAGGACGCCGCTGCCGGCGACTTCAGCACGGAGCCGCCTCGCCTGCAGGATATGACCTCTGAATCCCTCTCCAACTTCTGTGGCCAGTGCCATCGCTCCTGGGAAACCGTCGTCCGCAACGACTGGCGCGGACTGTTCGACGTCCGCTTTCAGCCCTACCGCCTTGAAAACAGCCGCTGCTTCAATGGCGCCGACCCGCGCATCAGCTGCATCGCCTGCCACGATCCGCATAAAGACCTCATCCGCAACGATGCTTCTTACGATTCCAAATGCCTGGCCTGCCACGCCGCGTCCGCGCGCCCCACCAACACCGGCAAGGCAAAAACCTGTCCCACCGCAACGGCAAACTGCGTCAGCTGCCACATGCCCAAAGTCACCCTGCCGGGCGGCTATCTCCACTTCACCGATCACCAGATTCGCATCGTCAAGGCCGGCGAGCCATTCCCCAACTAGCTGGAATCCCCTTGCCCCTGCGCCTTTCGGTTGAGTATCGTTGCTTCTGGAGATTCTCGAAAATCCCTCGCGCGATGTTTGCCTCCCGCAATTTCTTCCCGGCTCGACACGCACCTTGCAGCCGCCGAACATCGATCCTGTTGATCGGCCTTCTGGCGTGGACGTTCCGCGACGGCTTGTGCGCGCCTGCGACCCCGGCCTGCACCAAACCGCCGGCCATCGCCAGCCGGCTTCAGGCACATCCCGACGCCCAAACCTGGATCGAGCTCGGCAACTGGTTCGGCGACCACCGGCAGTTCGAGTGCGCGCAGCAGGCTTTTCGCTCCGGTCTCCGCCTCGATCCCAACTCGCCCCAGCTCAATTACCTCCTCGCCCTCGGCCTCTACGAATCGCAGGATTTTAAGGACGCAGTCGCGCCGCTCCAGCGTTCGATCCACACCGACTCCGCGGTCCTCAATCCGCATCTGCTCCTCGCTTCGATCTACGCGCGGCTCGACCAGCCCGTCGATGCCGAAACTGAATGGCGCGCGGCGCTCCACATCGATCCGGCCTCCACTCTGGCTCTCCACGGCCTCAGCCAGTCCCTCATCGCCCGCAAAGCCTGGACCGACGAGATTATTCTGCTGCACGACGTGAAGCTGGACGAAGACCTGGCCATCGATCTCGCCATTGCCTATTCCCAGGACGGCCAGTTGGTCGATGCGGTCGTCACCGCAGAGAAAGCGCTGCAGTCCTACCCTAACTCCATCAAACTCTCCAACGCGCTCGTCGCGCTCTATACCAAAGTTTCCCGTACCTTCGATGCCGAGCACCTTGCCGAGAAGACCTACCAGGCCCACCCTGACGACATCGCCGTCCAGACTTCGTACCTGCGCACCCTCGTCATCAACGGCGACTGGGGCCCTGCGAAGCCAGTCAGCGCCCAGCTCATGGCCGAAGCGCCGCACGCTTACGACACGCTCTACCTCAACGGAGTCATGGAGCGCCAGGCCGGCGATTTCGCCGCCGCTCGTGACCATCTCACCGAGGCTGCCGCTCTCCGTCCGGGCCAGCAGAGCGTCGAATCCAATCTGGGCATCGCTCTGTCGCGCCTGCACGACCTCACGGATGCCAAAGTTCATCTCGAGAAGGCGCTCGAACTGGGCAATACCGAGCCCGAAACCCGTTTCGAGCTCGCCAACGTCCTCCGCGCCCTCGGCCAAACCGACGAGGCGAAGCAGGAGATGCTGCGCTACCAGCAGGCGGTAAAGGACAGTAACAACGCCTCGCTTGCCGTCAGCAAAGCCGCCGAAGCGGCGCAGGCGCTGGCGAAAGGGGACGCGCAGCGTGCCGTCCAGCTTTACAGGGAAGCCTTCGACGCCACCCCGGGAAACGCGCTGATCGGCTATCGCCTCTCCACCGCTCTCGATCAGGCGGGTGACCTGGACGGCGAACAATCTGTACTGGAAAAGATCATCGCCATCGATCCCACCATCGCGCTCGCCCAGAACCAGCTCGGCTATCTTGAATCGCGCCGCGGCAACTACGCCTCCGCCGAATCGCATTTCCGCCAGGCCGTCGCCTCCGCTCCCGCATTCACCCAGGCCTGGATCAGCCTCGCCGCCACCCTGGGCATGGAATCGAAGTTCCCCGAAGCCCAGCAGGCGGCCGCCAGCGCTCTCCGCCTCGATCCACAGAACAGCGAAGCCCAGCAGCTCAGCCACGACCTGACCGCTGCGCAGAGCCAGCAACCGCATAACTGATTGGCCCGAAGACCGCAATCACGATGACCAATCCCTGGACGAGACGACGCCTGCTCGGCACCCTGCCCGCCGCTCTTGCTCCTGCGGTTCTCCCCCGCGGCCTGCGCGCCGCCGCTCCATCCGCTGCGCCCTTTTCCCGTTTCGTCGACGTAGGCTCCGCTGCCGGGCTCATCCACCCCACCTTCTACGGAGTGGACGAAAAATCCGACTACATTCTCGAGGTCATGGGCGCGGGCTGCGCCTTCATCGATTACGACAACGATGGCTGGATGGATATCTTCATGCTCACCGGCCGCCACCTCGACAGTATTCCTGCCGGGGCCAGCAATCGCCTCTACAAAAACAACCGCGACGGCACCTTCACCGACGTCACGGAGAAAGCCGGACTCAGCGATGCAGGCTGGGCCATGGGCGTCTGCGTTGGCGATTACAACAACGATGGCTTCGACGACCTCTTCGTCACGTACTACGGCCAGAACCGCCTCTACCATAACAACGGCAACGGGACCTTCACCGACGTGACCGAGAAGGCCGGCCTCCTCCAGCCCGGCATTCGCTACGCCTCCGGATGCACCTTCATCGAGCGCAATCGCAACGGCCTGCTCGACCTGTTTGTCGCGAATTACCTCGACGTCGACCTCGTCCACGGCCCCAAACCTTCCATGAAGATTCCCAACTGCAATTACGAGGGCCTTCCTGTCAACTGCGGTCCCATCGGCATGACTCCGCTGAAGCAGTACTTCTTCCGCAACAACGGCGACGGCACCTTTACCGACGTCTCAAAGGAATCCGGCATCGCCGATCTCACCGGCTCCTACGGCCTCACCGCCGTCGCGCTCGACGTGGACGAGGACGGCTGGACCGATATATTCCTGGCCTGCGATGCCACCTTCAGCTACATGCTCATGAACAACCACGATGGCACTTTCCGCGAGGAAGCGCTGTTGCGCGGCATCGCCACCTCCTCCGATGGACAGCGCATGAGCGGCATGGGCGTCGGCGTCGGCGACTCCACTCTCGACGGCCATCTGGATATCGTCCGGACACATTTCTACAATCAGTCCGCGGGACTCTACCGCAACGATGGCAAGGGTAACTTCGATGATGTTTCCGTGGCCGCCGGTCTTTCCGTCGAACGCCGCTACATCTGCTGGGGCACCGATCTCATCGATTTCGACAATGACGGCTGCCCCGACATCCTCATCGTCACTGGCACCGTCTATCCCGAGCTCGAGAGCGTCTTCCCCACCCGCTTTCCGCGCCGCACTCCCCGGCTCCTGTTTCGCAACCAGGGCGACGGCACATTTAAGGAGGTCGGTGACGAGGGTGGACCCGGCATCTCCGCCCGTCATTCCTCGCGCGGCGTGGCATTCGGCGACTTCGACAACGACGGCGACATGGATGTGCTTATCATGAACCGCAATGAGCCACCGTCACTGTTACGCAATGACGCGCCTCCCGGCAATCACTGGATCAAAATCCGCCTCGAAGGCTCGAAGAGCAACCGCAGCGCGATCGGAGCGCGCGTCCTCGCACACTATGGCGGCAAGGTGCAGGCCCAGACCGTCACCAGCCAGATCAGCTATCTTTCCAGCAACGATCCACGCCTGCACTTCGGCCTCGGCGCCGCCACTACCGCCGACTTTGAAATTTATTGGCCGAACGGCGCGAAGGAAACCTACAAAGATCTCCCCGCCAACCAGCTCCACACCATTAAAGAAGGAACAGGCAAAATCCCCGGCCGTCCATTCGCCAAATAACTGCCTGCTGATCACTGTTCACTGTCTCACTGCGCCCCGTTCCGGAAGACTTCTTCGGCGTAGTAGTTCTCCACCCGCGCCTGGTCGCGCAGCATTTCCAGAAACGCATTCTTGAGCAGCTCGTCGCGGCTGTCGCGCAGCTGCTGCCGGATCGCCTGCTGCACCCGTGGATCGCCCAACTGGCGCTGTCCCGCTACTTCGCGGTCGATCAGCTTGTAGATCGCGTAGCCGACCGCCTGTTTGGAATTCGGCGCGCCAAACACCGGCAAGACATCGGTGATCTGTCCCGGCTTCAGCTTCGCGATCGCCGCGTACACATCCGGATCGCCGCGCAGCTGCGACTCCGAAACGAATCCCATGTCCCCGCCACTTCCGGCCGTATTCGGATTCTCTGAGAAATTCATGGCCAGCGCGCCGAAGTCCTCCCCGCTCTCCAGGCGATTGTGCAGCATATCGATCTTCCGCTTTGCGTCCGCCTCATTCATCGCCTTGCTGTTCTGCAGATTGCCGACCTGCTGCGGCGGCATCGGCGCAGCGGTCACGATGATCTGCGCCAGGTGATAATTCGGCTCGATCAGATTGAAATCCGCCTTGTGCTCGTTGTAGTAGCTGGCAATATCCCCATCCGTGATGTTGATCCGCGAGGTGATCTCCTTGTTGAACAGCTTCTCCTCCGTGCGATTCCTCCGGATCTCCCGCTTCAGATCGTCCAGGGTCAGATGCTGCGAGTCCAGCCGCTTCTGGAATTCCTCCTGCGTGAACGGTGCCTTGATCTCGTTCAGCCGGTCCGCAACTTCCTCATCGGTCGCCATCAGATTCTGCTTCGCCGCCCGCTGCATCACGATTTCCTCATCGATGAGCTGGCGCACGATCTTCAGCCGCATGATCTGCGCCTGTATCGGCGACGGCGTCTGATGCGACTCGCCCAGGTTGTTCTGGAAAATCGTCTCCACTTCCGACCCCTGGATCGGCTTGCCGTTCACCGTCGCCACCGTGTTCGTGTCGTGTGCCTTCTGGCAGCCGGCGCACAGGGCCAGCATGACGGCCAGCCCGGCGAGCCTGAATTTGCGGCTGGAAAAATCAGCGCCCCATGCGCTGGATGAATCCGATTGAGAGGTCAAACAGTTCTCCCTGCTGCGACGCCGCAAATCGGGGAGCGGCGCTGACGTTTCAGAATAAATGCGGCCCCCGCGCCCCGCATAGCGTTCACTTTCCCGGCTTGGCGGCGGGCTGCGGTTGCGCCGCTGAGGGCTCCGGACCAGGCGGCTCAATCCCCTGCTCCTTCAGGGCCCGATCGATCATGATCCACACCTGATGCTCTTCCAGCCCACCCGCCCAGCGCTCTCCGCTGACAAAAAACGTCGGCGTCGCATTGACCCCGGCCTTATCCCCAGCCTTCATTTCCGCAACAATTTTCGTATCATCCTGCTTCGCCAGGCATGCATCCAGCTTCGCCGCATCCAGGTTCTCGCGTGCGCCTTCCTGGCTGGCCAGCTTGTCCAGCATCGCCGTCGACTTCGCCACGTCCCGATCCGGCCCGCTCACGTCCTGCCCGTGCGTGTGCAGATAATCGACGTAATTCCAGTACGCCGTCCCGTTCTGTCCCGCCAGGCAGTTCGCATTCACCGCCGCATGCATCGCCCACGGATGAATCTCCACCAGCGGGTAATCCATGTAGACGAACTTCACCAGCCCTTTGTAACGGTCCAGCGTTGCCGGAAAGAATTCGGCATTCAGCTGCGCGCAGTAGGGGCACTCCAGGTCGTCGAAATTGACGATCGTCACCTTTGCATCCGGATCCCCACGCACCGGGCGGCCGCTGGTCGGCAGCATCGCCGCCGGATCCGGTCCAATGTCCCACTTCGAGAGGCGCGCCAGCGTGCTCGAGTCCTTCGACAGCAGGAAATTCACCGTCTGCTTCCGATCCGGCTGGCTGGGCAGCAAAAATGTCACCGCGATGGTGTCATATCCATTCACATCGCTCTTCTGTCGCGGACCAATGGCGATCTCATACTGCGGCGGCACCGCCAGCTCCGCCCGGATCATCACTTCGATCTTGCGCTCGAGCCCTGGTACCACCCCGGAAGCCGCATCAGCCGGAGCGGCAGCCGTCATCGTGGCTGGAGCTGTGGCCGCCGGGGTATTCGCCGCCGCCGGCGCGTCCGCCGGAGTTTGCTGCGCCCCACAAATGGCCGTTACCATCGCCAGCCCACAGCCCGTAAGAAAACCCTTCTTCAACAAGAAAACCGCCTTCTTTCTCCGAAATGCCTTGCCTCGATAGTCGCTTTTCTTATTATCGCAGTTCGCGAGCGCGCGCACTCCGCCGGCGCCACGGGCCGCATTCTGTGCCCTGTACCCTGCGCCCTGTACCCTGCAGCTCAGAACAAGCTGATCCGATGCGCCAGATCCCCAACATTCGAGAATCCCGCGAAGTTCAGGCTGTAGAAGTATTCCGTATCGTCCCGAATCGAACCCAGCGAGAACCGCCGATACTGAAAATCGATCCCACAGCAGTTTCTCAGGTTGTATTGCACCTGCGCCGCTCCGTATTGCAGCTGCTGGTGCACCAGGTCATAGGCCGCATTCATCCCAAAGCTCGCACCCACCTTGCTGGCCGCCCCATAAATCGCCGCCATATGAATCTGGTTGTACGGGTTCGGCGCGTTCGGCGATGACGGCGCCGACGCCGTCGTGCTCAGCGGAGTCGTCCCCAGCGGCACGTTCACATACGAGTCGCCAAACTGGAAACGGTAAAACCCATGCTGATACGCCGTAAATATGTTGCTGGAGGTGATCTTTCCCTCCTTCGCGTCGTAATCCAGGTCCCACTCCGCATCGGTCGCGGTTGAGGTTCGCATCCGCAGCCGCGAAATCACCGGCGAGTTGTGACGATCCTCGGTCAGGAAATCGATCCCGGTGAAGTCCAGTGTCGTCTCCAGAGGATTCGGCGTCCCGCGCGTAATCGCGCGATCGAAGTCCGGTTCGAAATAGTATTTCTGCGCCACCCGCCACGTGATCCAGTCCCGCGTTCCCCCGCCACACGTCGTGTTCGGATCGAGCGCTTCATCCTTCCTGCATGGGTGGGCCGGGAGGTTCCGCAAAAACAACCGCTGCGTCAATCCGTATTGCAGCTCATTCGTATTGCTGGCGATGTCAGTCTCGTCGAAACGAAGAATCTGCTGGAAATTGTTGATCCCCGTCACGTAGCGGTAACTCACATCCGGCTCAATAGTATGGCGTATATCGCCGCCCACCAGATGCTCCAGCCAGGGCGCGGAGAAATCCCGCTCCAGCGCCGGCGGACGAAAATCGAACCCCGTCTCCACATCCGTACGCGACGTGCCTGCTCCGCGCACGACGGGGATCTGCTCCAGACCCGCCGGAAACTGGCTCTTCCCGTAGTACGTCGCGCGCACCGCCGCTTCCGGCCGGAACGTCCACCCGTCGAAGTGCAACGGCATCGACAACCGCGGATAGAGATCCACCCGCGGCACCTCCGCCGAGGTGCGAAAGCTCGGATAGTCGTAGCGCGACAGCAGGCCCGCCGATCCGCTCAGCCCCCACCACACCGGTGAAACACTCTCCGGGCCGCCCAGCCGCCGGTCCGCCGCTTCCACATCGATCTCCGGCAGGTGCAGAATTCTCACTTCATCGCCCGGCAATGACGAGCTCTGAAAGTCCTGGTACCGGTTCACCCGCAGGCTCTCCCAGATGTCCCGATCCTCGTGCGTCGCGAACATCTGCGACTTCACTTCGGAGTTGATCGCGATCGCGTAATCTTCCTCGAATACCAGCCGATACACGTAGGAGCTCAGGTATTCCGCATCGACCACGCCCGTGGTGTGCGGCGAAAAGCTGAAGCGCCCGTCGCCGTTGATATCGATGCCCCCCTGGTTCAAACGCGTCCCGTTCGATATCGGAAGCCCCCGGTCCAGCAAGCTGTGAAAATGCACGTTCGCGAAATCCTCGCCCAGCCCCCGGTAACGGAACATCCCGTTCGGCGCCCATCCACGCTTCGAGAAATACTGCGAGGCTATAGTCAGGTCGGCGCTGCGCCCCAGCGTCAGATAAAATCCCTCCCCCAGGATCAGTCCCTTGGTGGTGTTGTTGCCGATGTAGGGCAGCAGGATTCCCGACTCGCGCTGTTCCTCCACCGGATGGGTCACATACGGCAGGTACATCAACGGCATGCCGAACAACTCGAAGAACCCGTTGCTGGTCTTCGCCACCCCGTTGTTCAGCTCGATCATCTGCGACAGAATCCGCCAGTCCGGCCTGGGTAGCCGGCATGACGTCATGGTGCCGTGGATGACCCGGTATTTCCCCTGCCCCAGCTGCAGCACTTCGCGGCCCGTCACCGCAAATGGATTAGGCGAGGTGAATACCATTCGTCCCCGCGGATTGCGCTCCACCCCCAGCGTGCCTTCCACGTCGAAAAAATCGCCCGTATCCGCATCCACGTTGATCGTGCCGTGATCCGCCAGGAAATGCTCGTTGTCGGGACCACCATCGATCATCATGTGCCCGCGCGCGTCGATCTCCCCGGTACCGTCGTTGTACGTCGCATGGTCCGCATGCACGATGTAGTTGCGGTAATAAACCACCACATCGCCATCCAGCGTGTAGAGATTCGCGTTGGCCAGCGACTCGCGCTTCTGATTCTTGTAAACCAACTTCACCGGCTCGCCCTGCGGCGTCTGCGGCACAACACGGGCTTCAGGAAGGCTGCTTTGCAGGCTGGGATCGTCGGGCAGAGCGTCGACACTTGCCGGCGCTGCGGTTGGGCTCGATTGCGAAGGGGGTAGCTGCGTGGTTACGGTCTGCGCCCAAAGCCGCGGATGCAACAGCAGATACAGCGTGATACACCAAAACAGGCGGGTTCTCATCGCGCGCGGCAACTCCAGCATAACAAAGCGGAATGCAGGCGTTCCGGCGCGGAACTGCTCACGGGAGGCTCCCCGGTGCGCACACCGTGGAACAGACAACGCGTTCCCTCATGCCTCCCGAGGCCCCACAGCAATTCCTTGCAGCTTTGTTTTCCGATTCCGGGTTCTGCCTTAATAGCTCACAGACGCGCTTCCGCTCGCATAGTTTCGTCACCGCTGCAGGCAGAATGTTGGATGAGGTTTCGTTGACTGGTTTCATTCCGAATTCGTCGTCGCTCTCGCCGAACGAGGCGCCGCGCGGAAATCCCGAGCTTTCCACTCCACCCTGGAGAAGCGAAGTAGCGGCTCGCGTCCGCGCCCATCGCACCCGAACCAGCCGAGTGTCCGCCAATCAGCCCCCGCTGCCCGGCATGGAAGATCTCCATGCACCGGCCTCGGTCGCCGCGCGGGTCGCCGAACGCTACGCCCGCCTTCCTTCCTACCGGGAAATGCTCGAAGCCCAGGCTGCGGCCGCGAAAGCAGCCGTTGAT